>JACNJZ010000047.1 GCA_014382295.1 Candidatus Desulfobia pelagia
TCCTCGCCCAACGAGTAGCAAAGGAGATTGGAGCCAAGCTTGTATTGAAGGATACAGGACTGTTGGACGAGAAAAAGGATGTGCCTTTATTTTACGATCTTGCCCAACAGTGGCTTGCTGTTCATATCAAGCCTGTGAAACGTACAACTACATATAAGCGATATAGTTCGCTCCTGCGGATGTATGTGAATCCGGTAATAGGTAGTGTCCCGGTCGATGAGTTTCGTCGTGTACAAGTGCTCCAGGTGCTGCGCAGCATGCTCAGGAAAGGTTTGAGTAGAGCCAGTATTGAGCAAGGAAAGAATGTAATCTCCGGTGTTTTAGAGTTTGCAATTGATTTTGAATACTTGGATGTCAACCCAACACACGGAGCTATGAAGAGAATCGGGTTACCAAGAAAGATGGATCAAAAAGAAATAACAGTCTTCACAAGAGACGAAGTAGGCGGAATTCTCGAAGTATGCAAGTCATATCGACCTGATTTTTATCCACTGTTCATGACGGGTTTCCGAACAGGAATGAGGCTGGGAGAGTTACTGGCACTGCGGTGGGAGAAAGTGAACTGGAGACAACAGTATATTGTAGTGGACAGTTCCTGGAGAAACGGCAAGCTGACAGGGACAAAGACACGCAGGAGTCGCCGGGTGGATCTGTCTGACCAGCTGACCGCGGAATTGAGGAAGCTTTATGCTCAAAGGAAAGAAGAAGCACTGAGATGCGGGACGAACCAAATAATACCCATCATTTTTCACACGAAAGGTGAATACACATCTCAGAACAGCGTCAGAAATATTTGGAAGCGTGTTTTAGCCAAGGCAGAACTTGACTACAGAAAGTTCCATTGCACTCGGCACACTTTTGCCAGCCTGTTGATTGCCGACAACCACCCATTGAATTATGTAAAAGAAATGATGGGTCATCACTCTATTCAGATGACTGTAGATGTTTATGGTCATCTCCTACCTGATCAGAATAATTCAGCAGTTAATACCCTTGACGACGCAACAATCTGCAACCTATCCGCAACCATTAAAAAAGAAAAGGCCGTAACCAGTTAAGATTACGGCCTTTTTATGTGAATGGTGGCGATGCAGGGGATTGAACTTTAAGCTGTATCCCTTGCTATTGTTGGCATTACAATATCGCGTTTGGTGAAAGTACCGCCATAAGTACCGTCATGCTTTCTATGCTGCCCTTCGAAAACTTTTCCGAATAATAATTCATGTGTACTTTCTCCTTGGAATGTCTATCGCCCATATCGAATGGTTTTCTTGGTAAATAGATGATAGAAAAACGTTGTGATTTCAGATGGATAAAGCTCTATCGACGATTTTCTATCACCGGCACTGGGTGAATATGCAAGATTTTTGTTGATAAAGCTATTGCGCCTCAAACCAGTAACGCCGCCAACGTTTCTCTCCTTTCGGTCTGACTTTTCCTTCCTTGACCAGGTGGTCAAGGGCTGTCTTCAAGCGTCTTTGTTTAATCTCTGGTGCGACTCGATTATGAATCTCACTGATGGCTGAGCCTGGATAGCGGCATAGATCTTCAATAATCAGGGCCTCAAGCCTGTGAGGTTCAATACGGGTCAAAGTGGTGCCCATGGAGAGATCCGTGTCACGTAAAAGGGCTGGGTTCAGGAAATAACGGGTTGCTTGGGTGCGACCACTGGAGTGGACAAGTCCAAGATCCAGCAATCGGCCGAGCCAGTTTTTAGTGTCTGTTATATCAGTTAGCTCCAACTGTTTGGCAAACTCCCTGGCCGTCATCCCTTCGGATTGAGCCAAAATTCCCAAGCTGATCCGTTCTCGCTGTCGGAGGTGGAAACGCCGATCGGCTTCGGCAATGAGACGTATAACTTGGGGATGTCCCATGCGGCGCTGGATGGTCACCCGGACCGCATCGTTCTCCTCCACGGTGACAGGAGCGGGCCGCCCGGAGGAAAGCATACGGTCGTAAATTAGATCAAAACCACTCCCCTCACGCTCCATGAGCTCTAAGTCATGAAAAACTCTGGCCAACCCGTCATTCCTCCGTCGACTGGCGTGAAGGATATTATGGGGAGTGACTCCTAAAGGGAGACGACCGGGATTAACCACCTCAAGCCGGTCAGGGTAAAGGTTAAGGAAAATATCGCCCCGTTGGGTATAAGGGCGGTGGACCAGGGCGTTGACCAAAAGCTCCCGCACCACTTTCTCGTCAAAAGCCGGGATGGTTCGGCGAAACATACCCTCCGGCAACTCATAGCTTTCACGAAAATCCGCCACCTCATGCCAGACTGCATCTACCAGTTCGACTGGCGACAGGGAGTAGTCATCCCACACCAGCTTATTGACTTTTTGATCGTGCTCGTCAAACTTGAGAAACTGGACCACAGGGGATGTGCCGAGCCTGGCCCGGTGAGTAGCAGAGCCCAGGAGTAAAATGCCGAGGTGAGTTAAGTCTTGACCTGCTGCCAGGTGATAATGATCAAGGAGTTCCACGGCGCTCTTTTCTTTGACAAATATTTTCACCCGATTCGAGGCACGGATGGCACTTACAAAGGCTTTAATTTTGGAAGAGTCGAGATGGTCACGGGAGAGGCCGGGAAGGGTCATGGCCTCCCAGGGGTGCCCTGGCCTTTCATTGGCCAAGCGCAAGACATCATCGCCCACCACCGGTTGGCAGGTGTCTGCCACGCGGAGGTAATAGCGACCATCCGAGGTGGAGGCCACCCCAACGGACCTGGCAATTGTAAGCTCAACATATTGGCCGCCATTTTCAGCCGTAATAATGTGAGGTAAAACCTGCACATTCACGGTCAACTCACCTATGCGCTTACGCAACCGTTCCAGCAATGCCACTTCAACTTGCTGGTCAGCAGGAGGCAAAGCCTCGTCATCTTCTATGCCGAACAGCAACTTACCTCCTTGGCCATTGGCAAAACATACGCAGTCCTTGGCAGTCTCCTCCCAGACCGCAGTCTTGCCGCGTATCGCCTTTAATGATTTGCAGTCGCACTGTTCGTTTTCAATGCTCATAGCTTTCTAGCTCCGTGAAAATTCTATAGCCTGGTCTATGCCACCTGAAACCGCTTGAAACTCTCTGTCTGCTCGAAAAATTCTTTATCCGCTTCATCTGGACCAAGAAAATAGTCATGACCCAGTTCCTTGAATTGGGCGATCAGCTCCTGCCGCTTGATGTCAAAGGCATCCGACACGTATTTAACAAAGAGAAGTCCCAGTACCGCATGTTTGTATTGAGCTGCATCAAGGGTGGAGCGTAGCTTGTCCGCCGCGTTCCAGAGCTTTTTATCAAGGGCATCAAGAAACTTCTGTTCCTTGTCCGGCATCTTATTTCCTCTTGGTTGTCTGATGGTTGTCTGATGGCTGTCTGCAAGCCACTGGTTAACAATATCTCTCCTGAATCGCCAGTGCTTACCGACCTTCTGGCCGGGAACTTCCCCTTTCTGGGCCAGCTTGTAAAGGGTTGACTTGGAGATTTTCAGATAGAGGTCCAACTCTTCAATAGTTAGCACATTGTCCTGATTTTCAGCCATCACACTTCCCTGTAGCATAAAATTGATTGATAGTATCTGTTTTTAGCAGTTAGTGACCAACTTGGTCAAGGGGTTTAGTTGCCAGGTTCTGGCGGGAAACCACAACCTTAGGGATAAAATCCAAATCGTTGCCTTATAATCAGACAGGAAAGGTTGGTGGCACTATCGGCTTCTTTCCGCAGACGGTCAAAGGTCTTCTGATGCATGTTTTTTGGCTTGAACAGGATAGGTTCCATGAGGTTGTTGCTGCCCCCCAGTCGCCGCCGAATCTTTCGGGCCTTCCTCATAAGCCGGTCAGCTGTATTCTCCTGCTGGCTGTCATAGACCAGATCATAGCAATGACGGCAGCGATAAAATTTGCCACCATAAATAACAGCTATGCGTCTGTTACATTTTGGGCAGAGAAACCATTGTCGCTTGCCTCCATAGTTGCAAGGTGTCCAGGTAAAGGATATTTCATCTTCAATACTCTCCCATTCGCCACCTCTGTGCTTGTTCTGGTATTGAAGGATAAGTCTATTATTCTCAACACGATACCCAATATCGCCGGTTTCTTTGCCGCGACACTCCCATGACATGCTGCCTGATGTTCCAGGCACAAGCAAGCCCTGTTTTTTCATCCAGCGGATATCAATCATGTACTGACTGCCCGTGGTTTTTTTTGAATCACATTTTTGCCCTGAACCATATCCGCCCATATCTCTCCATTTGTTTTATCGAAATCATTAACCAAATATAGCCTTGTCTGTGTTGTGAGTTAGCCCTAATAGCTTTTACTGCAAGGGGTTCCGACGATTCTGGAAGAAGTTAACAAAACTTTATTTTGACTAAAAAAAGCGCCTTTCTCTCCTATTTACTTCTTCTTTGGATCCTTACACTGTGTTTTCCGATTCGTAATGGGACAGCTTTTCATAGAACGCAGCCGCTTCCACTCCTGCTCTCCAACTGGGTATTCCTGCAGGCATCCCAGGACTGTACCGTCAGGCAAGTCAAGTTCTTCCAGGCAGGAACATGATTTTGAACACCAGATCGGAAAGGACTTGGGAAGTTCTGCTACGGCTATAGTTGCTACTTCTGCTACATGTACCAACGGATTGTTCCTTTCTGTAGCGTCAGTAGCAAGAGTAGCTGTAGCAACCTCTGGGATACCGTTTGCCTGGATCAACGAGGTGAGCACATTCATTTTTGAACCTCTTCCAGTAGTCGTAGATTAAGCTGAATAATTTTGCGCTTTCCCTCCTTTATCACCTGTAATCGCTCTTGGCTCTCAAGCTCCTGCAGGGCCGCATCAAGTTTAGCTTTTGTGCGCAAAGTATTTGGCCCAAATTGCTGAACCGTCCGGCATGGGGTCATGGTTACCCTTTCCTTGCGGCAATAGTCCAGTAGCCAGTCATTAAGTAATACCGCATTTTTTATTTCTTCAGGCAGGGCAAGTTCACCAAAGAACCGGCGGGCCTCATTGAGGTGCCAGGCGGCAATTCGGCTTGCAGATTGAAAAGACTTGCTGCTTATAGTGCCACCCATTCCGTCATCAAAGACCTGGAAGAGTCCGGCCAGGCGAGCAGCATTGTCAGCAACTTTGCTTGCAACATCTCTGACATCATAGAGTTGGCCGCCACTGTGCAGTTCGCTTTCTATGGCATCATGAAAGGCCACCCATGCCGATTTTGCCTCACGGGACAGGTCCAGAAGCGAGGGTGACAAAGTGCCATCCTCTTCAAGCGGAGCCGGTGTATTAAGAATTTCAGAAAGGCGCTGGTTGAACGCTGCAAGGGCGGGCCAGCATGGAGGCGGATCTGTGTATGGCCTGAACCCTTGGGTTGATTCAGGCCAGGCGACCAGAAACCTGGCGAGAAAGCCAGTACCTCGTGCAAGTTCGCCAGACCGTTCAAAAAAACTGCGCAGAGTTGCCTCTTGGACCTGAAGAGCTACGGTTAACCGCGCCCCGCGCACGGTAAAGGACTCGGTGGTTCGTCTGCCAATGGAGAGTTCACCCCCATCCCACAGTATATTGAGGAGGGCCAGGTTCCGCATGATTGAATCCTTGCCCATGCCGTGCGCGCCGAAAACAACCCCAGCTTCACTGGAGACCACTCCTCCCGATGGCCATTCACAGGCTAACACCCAGGCAAGATTTTCTGGTGTTTCATCACCACGCAGCAATTTTGGCACCCTTGGTGGTTCCGGCTTTAGGTGTTCCAACTCACGTATGGTATTTTCAACTTCGATTGTCGGTTCGTTTTTTCTGGCAAGTTGCTTTATTTGTCCCATCAGGCCTGAACGTTTCGCGTCCCATGCATTTATGGCTGCCTCATAGTCTTTCAGCTCAGGTTTGGCGAGTTCGTCCTGCTCTCGCTGATACTGCTGGATAGCGGCAGTGAAAAATTTATCACAGGTCGACTTTCTCTCTCCGGAATCAGCAATGGTCAGTAAAAATAAACTCACAGGCCCAATCAGTTTTTCTGCTCTCTTCACATCAATATGGGCCTGTGTTGCCAAACTTATTGCGGCCAGGGCGGACGATGCAACTAGCGGAATCGGGGCCTTGGTGAAGGATAGCACTTCTTCCACCGCGTGTTGAACAATATCTGGCAAGGCGTCAATAGGGTAAGGTTCTGGTTCTATCTTCGCCACCAAAGGAGGCGGGTCTGGCCAGTCTTCTGCTTGCATTTTCTTCTTTCCAATCTTGCCGTAATCTTGCCCTCCCAACTCTTTTGCCGCGTTAGAAAAATCACCATGATGCCGGAGATGGGCATAGACACCAAAGGCGTCGTGCGGCCCGAGCGGCAGGCCGGCATTGCTACTGAAGACATACAGGTAACCTTTTTTCAGGGTGGCTGAAGTGCCTTTGTGCTTGCCTGGCCGGGTGAGATGTTCACCCCCAGAAGTCACCCTCCCCGTGAAGATCCAGCCTTCCGACTCAAGAAGATTCCGCCATACTGATTCATCTGCCTTGCTGTTGAAATCGTCACCTGGTCTTTCTCCAGTTGCGGTGATTGTTTTCTCATAAAGGGGTGGATCCTGCCTTTCTGAGAATGATCGTGCAAGCGAATGGAGAAGTTCTTTGTCTTCAAAGGTCAAAGCCGGGACTGCCTTCAGGCTATGCTCAAGAAGAGAGTATCCGGATGAAGGGGTGGTGAGAAAATACCCTCCTTGGCCGCGCGTCTCAATCCAGGTATCTTTGCCGTCAGCCGACATTGCCAACTTCTGATTCCCTGCGACTGGTTGCTGGCAGCGATAAATGAGATGATAGCCTCCGGAAGGTGTTTGCCGTTTTACGATACTGCCCGCCAGCTCATGGTTGATTGCAGCCAGGGTATCTATGAATGGTTGATACAGTTCGGGCTTGTCAAAGTCCAGGCACTCGAGGTTTCCGGAAACCGTGCCACATATTACGGCAAGGCGGCAGCCGTTGCGGAATTGTTGTTCTGCTGCTTCGGCAGACATGGCTACTTTTTGGTAGTGTTTCCACGCAGGGAGTGCCGGCGTTTTGTCTGCGTTAGTGGGGTTAACTGAAAAACCGTGAGACAGCCGCTCAATGGCGGCTTTCTGGACGCTACTCAGCCCTTGACCATTATTGTTGGCGAGGGGAC
>JACNJZ010000075.1 GCA_014382295.1 Candidatus Desulfobia pelagia
GGACAGAGAATTTTCTTAATTTCAATTTCCATTGCGCAGTCTCCTTGGAGTTCGTCCTGTGCTGTAGTAGCCTGCTCTACAGTGTTGGCAGAAACTCCGATGATAAAGTCGGGTCCCAGTTTCCGCACTTCAGCGGCTGGAAGGTCTGTATTGCCGAGGTGGACACCGTCGGCTTCACTCAACAGGGCAATATCAACCCGATTATTGACAATAAAAAGGGCATTGGCTTCTCTGGTCTTTTTTCTGAAAATTTTTGCTTTTTCAAGAAGAGTTCTGTCGTTGGAAATTTTATCGCGGAGCTGAACAATACGGGCCCCTCCTTTCAAAACGGCATCAAGCCACTGGATGTCAGTACGGCCGCAGGCCAGTTTTTCACAGGAAACGGGGTAAACGGAAACTTCTTCGCAAAAGATGTGTATGCGTTTTTGGTAAACAGCGCTCTGGATGGGTGTCATGTCGTGAGTTTCGATTGTAACTGATTGAAAATAGAAGGTAATGTGTAACTACTTGAAAAAATGTTTATTTTTGTCTAATATGCGTTGTTGGGATTACATGTGAAAATATTTGTGTACAATGTCTCTCACACTATAAACATTCCGTTACTCTCTTGCCAGTGATTGTTGTATTCGGAGAGTTATGAGAATGAAAAGCTTGTTGTAATGTATAGGAAAAGAAGGAGCACACTATGATGAATGATTTTATTACCGATAAAAAAGCAGAACTCATATATAAGGGCAAGAGTTATTCTCTGCCTATTGTTATCGGTTCAGAGGGAGAAGTTGGTGTTGACATCAGGTCCTTGCGGGCGGAAACAGGGCTTATAACCTTTGATAGTGGTTATATGAATACAGGGTCTTGTGGGAGTGAAATAACCTTTCTGGATGGTGAAAAAGGGATATTAAACTACCGTGGGTATTCCATTGAATCGCTGGCTGAAAACTGCAGCTTTGCCGAAGTCGCCTTCCTGCTGGTTCACGGGTCATTGCCTACCCGGGAGGAATTGACGGTTTTCAGTAATCTGCTTGGTGGTTTTGCTCTGATTCATGAGGATATGATTCATTTCTTTGATAGTTTTCCCGTGAATGCTCCGCCAATGTCCATTCTTTCTTCCATGGTAAACGTTCTATGTAATTATTACCCTGAAATGACTGAGAATCCATTGGAAAATATTGATATGATGGCAGCCCGTCTCATCTCAAAAGTGAGAACCATTGCAGCTTTTTCATACAAGAGATCCAAAGGGCTTCCTCTGATATATCCCCGCCATGATTACTCTTATTGTGCGAATTTCCTCAACATGATGTTTGACTCTCCGGTTAATCCCTATGAAGTTGATGAAGAGGTTGTTTCTGCTTTAAATAAACTACTTATTCTTCATGCTGATCATGAACAGAACTGCTCTACTTCTGCGGTACGGCTTGTGGGAAGCGCCCGGGTGAATCTTTACGCATCGGTTTCTGCGGGAATCAGTGCCCTGTGGGGGCCGCTGCATGGCGGTGCCAACCAGGCAGTTATTGAAATGCTGGAAAGCATTCATGTTTCCGGTGAGAATTATAAGAAATATATTGAGCGAGCAAAGGATCCTAAGGATCCCTTTCGTCTTGTCGGTTTCGGGCACCGGGTCTATAAAAGCCACGACCCCCGGGCCCGTATTATAAAAAAGGCGTGTGACCAAGTGCTTGGGGCACTCGGGATAAGTCAGGATCCACTGCTGGATATTGCCAGGGAGATAGAAGAGGTAGCATTGCGGGACGACTATTTTATTGAGCGAAACCTGTATCCTAATGTTGACTTCTACAGCGGTATTATTTATAGGGCGTTAGGTATCCCAAGTAATATGTTCACGGTTATGTTTGCTTTGGGTCGGCTGCCGGGATGGATTGCTCACTGGAAAGAGATGTGGGAGGATCCGAACTGGAGGATCGGCCGGCCGCGACAGATTTATACCGGGCCTGTGAGCCGTCCTTTTGTGAAAATGGAAGATCGGAGCTGTAAGTCGTCATTTTGCCCTGTAGAGGAAACAAAACCTGGGGTTCATTGTCCTGTTTGCAAGCAGGATGTAAGGAAGTAACATTATTTGAAATTGTTCAGGTGGAACCAGGTAGCTGCCATTATTTAAAAGATTGATCGGAGCAGAGAGTAAATGCGTACAAATATAGTACATATAGGCGCGGGGGAACTGACATATGAAATCAGGAATATTGTCAATGTCGGAATGAAACTCCAGAAGCTTGGTGTTAACACAAACTGGGAAAATATCGGAGATCCGGTTGCCAAGGGCGAGAAGATTCCAGCCTGGATGAAGGAAATTGTCTCTGACCTGGTCATGCAGGATGCAACGTATGCGTATTGCCCGACGAGGGGAATGCTTGATACCCGGGAGTTTATCGCCAGGCAGACAAACAGTTATGGAGGCGTCCAGATTGATGCCGAGGATATTCTGTTTTTTAACGGTTTGGGCGATGCAATTACCAAGATATTTGGATTTTTGAAGCGGACGGCTCGGGTTGTTGTCCCTACTCCGAGTTATACAACTCATTCTTCAGCTGAGGCCGCACATGCCGGAGACAGGCCGGTGACCTATATCCTTGATCCGGAAAATCATTGGTACCCTGATCTTGACGATCTTGAGAAGAGGATAAAATATAACCCTGCAGTGGCGGGAATCCTGATCATCAACCCTGATAATCCTACCGGTGCAGTATACCCTGAGTCGATTCTTCGCGGAATGGTCAATATTGCCCGTCGTTACGATTTGTTTATCATCTGTGACGAGGTGTATCATAATATAGTTTATAATGGCAAGAAGACCGCACCGATTGCCAAAGTCATCGGGGATGTGCCGGCTATTGTCATGCGGGGTATCTCAAAGGAAATGCCATGGCCCGGTTCGCGCTGTGGCTGGATTGAAGTTTATAATGGTCATAATGATCCGCTGTTTGAGCAATATGTTGCCTCGATTCTGAATTCAAAAATGGTGGAAGTATGTTCCACGACACTTCCTCAGAAAGCATTGCCGATTATAATCAGTCATCCTGAGTATCCTGCTTACCTGCAGGAGAGAATTGACCGTTATGAGAAATATTCGAATATTGCCTATGAGGCATTGAAGGATCTTGATGGGGTCATTGTCAACAGGACAAATGGCGCTTTTTATATGAGTGTTGTTTTTGAAAAAGGAAGGCTGACTCATAACCAGACACTGCCCATTGAAATTGATGAAGTTCGGAAGGAAATTGAGCAGTTGGTAGTGAAGCCGGGCTCGTCACTGGATAAGCGTTTTGTCTATTATCTTCTTGGTTCAACAGGAGTCTGTGTGGTGCCTTTGAGCTCATTTGCCACAGAACTTCAGGGTTTCCGTGTTACTCTCCTTGAGCGCGATGAGGATACTTTCCGTTCGATATTTGAGACCATTGCCGAGAATATTACGGCATATCTTAATTCCTGAAACGATTAACAGCGGGCGCGGCAATGAGAATTGCTGCGCCTGGGCCTGTTACTTCCCTTAATTTCTTGGGGACGGCATCTTTTCTCTTCCCAGACTGTGAAGCCTTTCCGGCTTAAGTTGTCTGAAAAGCTGAAGAGTTCTCAACTTGGCTGTATCCTTCTCGCCATTGACGTTAATAATCCGCATTCTGTTTTTCCCTGAACCGTAATGATTATTCAGGTCAATCACGCCACCGACAACCACAAGCCTTCCTGCTTTGATTCTCTGGCTGTAACGATGTGACGCCAGTGTTACCTGGTAGTCGACATTTGCCTCGATAAGCCGCATTTCCCTGTCCTGTTCCGTTTCTTCTTTTACGGTAAGTCCTACTTCTCTGGCCAGTGGCAGGTGCAGATGATCCAGTTCAAGTCGAATGGTCTGTTCTATAGATTCGTATCCTTCACTGAAAAGACGTATAGCCGCATTGTCATTGTTGCCGGTGATGAGGAGAAGAGGTGTATGCAGATGATGTATGCCGTAATCAATTGTAGCGAGACTGGAGTTGAGCTGGTTTGCCAGGTTGCGTACTTCGTATATGTCTGTTGAGGAGGAAATAAGGCTGGAGCGGATCCTTGGGTCAGGATCAGCAAGCCAGGTGAGATGTGGTGCATTCTGCTTCCGGGGATGATCTGATGTGTGCCTGATAGTGTAATTTGTATCGATGATTTCTTTCAGGATTTGAAAAGGTGGAATTCCCACTCTGTTTTTAAGTTGTGGACGCATATCCGCATAGGCAATGGAACAAAGGATGGCGAGGAGGGATACAGAGAAAGGGAATATTTTTTTGCGCATGGCAGAAGTCCTTGTGTGATGAAAAAGGTTATGGGGCCTGATCACTAGATATTATCGGTTTTTTTAAGCAAAACCTTAAGGTATCTTTACGTTTGAATTTTAATTGACACCTTTCGGTAAGCCGATTCTTGTCATCTTTGATGGATTCCCAGGAAAGGGACATGTGTCGCGTAAATTGCATTTACTCTGTTTATGAAGTGGTGGCGATAAAACAAATTGTGATTTTTTTCCAATTTCATCATATTTCATCGCCTTGACATTGAATATGAGCATACTTATTGTTCCACTCAACGATAACCGGCCTGGGAAGTGTTTGAAATGTTCCGGGTATGTGAAATTAATAGAGGAGAATTTGAGTGGCAAAAAAAGAAGGTGTTGTTGAGGAGCCCCGGGATGCAGCTGCTGATCTGAAGAACGAAGAGGACTTTAAGGCGGCTGGTGATACATCTGATGAGGCTGCCGCTGAAGAAGTACTGGTAGAAACTGAAGAGATCAGTGAGCTTGAAAAGGCTCGGCAGGAGGCAGAAGAAGCAAAGGATAGATTGCTTCGGCTGGCTGCGGAGTTTGAAAATTTTAAAAAGAGATTGGAGCGTGAACGAAGTCTGGCCCTGAAATATGCAGAAGAAAGTATTATCAAGGAATTGCTTCCGGCTGTCGATAATCTCGAACGGGCCATTGATCAGGGGAAGGAAAATCATAGTGTAGAAGATCTCCTTGCGGGAGTTGAATTGACCTACAGGGGAATTGTGACAACTCTGGCAAAGTTTGAGGTCGCGCCAATGATATGCGTTGGAGCACCTTTTGATCCGAATCATCATGAGGCGCTTGCCATGGAAGAAAGTGATGAGATGGATCCTAATAGCGTCCTGAAAGAATTTCAAAAGGGATATACATACAAAGATCGTCTTATTCGGCCGGCCAAAGTAGTGGTCGCGAAAAAGGCTGAAGAGACTAAGGAATAGGAGATAATCATGGGAAAGATTATTGGCATTGATTTAGGAACAACAAACTCTTGTGTTGCGATTATGGAGGGTGGTGACCCCACGGTAATCACAAACGCTGAAGGGAATAGAACAACTCCATCTGTCGTCGCATTTACAGATAATGGCGAGCGGCTTGTAGGTCAGGTGGCACGGCGCCAGGGTGTTACTAACCCGACGAAAACTATTTTTGCAATGAAACGGCTCATTGGTCGGAAGTTCAGTGATGCAGAGGTCAAAAAATCCATTGAGGTCAGCCCTTTTCACATAGTTGAAGGAAAAGGGGAACCAGCAATTGAAGTGGATGGAAAACAGTATACCCCGGCTGAGCTTTCAGCCATGGTATTGACCAAGATGAAGCAGACTGCTGAAGAGTATCTCGGAGAGACGGTGACCGATGCAGTTATTACCGTTCCGGCCTACTTTAACGACAGTCAGCGTCAGGCGACAAAGGATGCTGGGCGTATTTCCGGGCTGAATGTCCAGAGGATCATTAATGAGCCGACGGCCGCAGCACTGGCCTATGGTCTTGATAAAAAAGGTGATGAAAAAATAGCTGTTTTTGATCTTGGTGGCGGAACGTTTGATATTTCCATCCTTGAAATAGGTGATGGCGTTTTCGAGGTAAAATCCACCAACGGTGATACTTTCCTCGGTGGTGAAGATTTTGATATGCGTATTGTCAACTGGCTCGCTGATGAATTTAAAAGAGAGCAGGGCATTGATCTGCGCAGTGATAAGATGGCCCTGCAGCGTTTGAAAGAAGAGGGTGAAAAGGCGAAAAAAGAGCTTTCTTCCACTATGGAAACCGAAATCAATCTGCCCTTTATCACAGCGGATGCTTCGGGGCCCAAGCACATGAATATCAAGCTGAGCCGTGCAAAGCTGGAGTCTCTTGTAGAAGATCTCATTGAGCGTGTTGTTCAGCCTTGTCGAACCGCCTTGAAAGATGCAGGATTGTCAGCGTCCGAGGTTGATGAAGTAATTCTTGTTGGTGGTATGAGCAGGATGCCGAAGGTGCAGGCCAAGGTTAAAGAAATTTTTGGTAAAGAACCACATAAAGGTGTGAATCCGGATGAAGTTGTTGCCATTGGCGCAGCCATTCAGGGTGGTGTTCTCCAGGGAGATGTGAAAGATGTTCTCCTACTTGATGTAACACCGCTTTCTCTCGGAATTGAAACCCTTGGTGGCGTGACCACCAGGCTGATTGAAAAGAATACCACCGTACCGACAAAGAAAAGTCAGGTTTTTTCTACGGCAGCGGATAATCAGCCGGCAGTTTCTATTCATGTCCTTCAGGGAGAGCGTGAAGTGGCCGACGGCAACAAGTCAATTGGCCGTTTTGAATTAACAGATATTCCGCCGGCGCCGCGCGGGGTTCCGCAGGTTGAAGTTACCTTTGATCTTGATGCCAACGGTATTCTGCATGTGTCAGCCAAGGATCTCGGGACAGGGAAAGAGCAGTCAATCAGAATTACAGCATCAAGCGGTCTTTCTGAAGAAGAAATCGAGAAGATGAAGCGCGATGCTGAATCTCATGCTGAAGAGGATAAGAAGCGAAAAGAGCTGGTTGAAGCTAAAAATGGTGCAGATTCACTTCTCTACGCAACTGAAAAAAGCCTCAAAGAGGTTGGAGATAAAGTAGATGCTGACACCAAATCAAAGGTTGAAGAGGGCATTGAGAAGCTGAAAAAAGCTCTTGAGGGCGATGATGTGGCTGTTATAAAGACGGCAAGTGAGGAGCTCACCCAGGCATCGCATAAGCTGGCTGAAATCATGTATTCCCAGGCTTCCAAGCAGCAGGCTGATGCTGATGGAGGATCCGAAGGCGGTGGAACTGAGAAGAAAGATGACGATGATGTGG
>JACNJZ010000171.1 GCA_014382295.1 Candidatus Desulfobia pelagia
AAAAATTGACTTTTTGCTCGCTAGCGGTGTCATTGCCAAAATGAAAAGTGCTCACATACCTCGGTATGCTGCGCTTTTTAATTTTGTCATTCCTTGCTATCAAACAAAAATCCTAATTTTTCAAGACACCTTTCATGTAAAAAACAAATCAGCCGCCGCCGACGAAACGGATCAGTTCCAGTTTCTCCCCATCGACCAGAATATGGCTTTCATACTTCTTGCGGGCTATAACCTCGCCATCACATTCCACGACAACCGTATCAGGATCAAGATTGAGGCTTTTCAGGAAATCAACAAGGCACATCCCTGCTTTCACCTCTTTTACGGCTCCGTTACATTGTATTTCCATAATTCCTTATCTCACTCATCAACGCCAAGCAAAATCCTCACTGCCTGATTCGCCTGCTGATGGGCTGCTATTCCAACCCTTGGAGCCATCAGGCTTATACCATCTTCAGCCGCCGATTCAAAATCACCTACCAGAAAGACATGATCCTTCATTTTTCGGGTATGAATAGTATTATTATCACCATACCCCGCCATACCTGAAGCCCCGACATATCCGACTCCGGGAAGCGCAGTAAGGGCCGCTCGAAGCCCAGCAGCCTTCATAACCGGATCATCAAAACATTCCATCAGAACATCCACCTGCCCAAACAGTTCAGGTATCATCTCCTCAGAAAGTCGATGAACGACGAGATCAATGGAAATATAGGGATTAATTCTTACCAGATTCTGCTTAAGAGCCTCTGTTTTCAGCATTCCAACCTGATCAAAAAAATAATATTGACGATTCAGGTTGCTGAGATCCACCACATCATAATCTGCCAGCACCAACTTGCCAACACCTATTCGGGCAAGAGCAACCGCAACCGACGAGCCCAATCCTCCAAGCCCCATAACAGCGACACTTGCCTGTTGCAGTTTTGAATGGATTTCCTCCGAATGCCGTTCAATAAGAGCAGCATTAATTTCCTCTTGACTGGGGATTGGCGACACATTACCTCTTTTCGTATCTTCCGTCGTACCGGCTATTACCATTTTTTTGCTGTTGCACTAATAATTTTTTCCCGGGTTTTCCTCTGGCGAAAAAATGTATTTACCCTAAAAAATGCCCATCATGCAAATGCCCCTAAAACACAAAAACTGAGGAGGAAAAGCGGCAATACTTCCCACATTCGACCCAAAAAAAACAAACTCCATTGACATTTTACAGCAAGCGAACAAATCTCTAGCGACAATGGGTGTTCGATTCTACTTCAGCTTTCACTATGAGGGTATCTTTTTTTGTATTTCCCTCTCGCCGTTCGTATTGAACTTCCCCTGAATACATGGTATGAAAATTCCAGCTTTTTTCTATAAAAACTGGCTGTTGCGTCTTTCTGTTACTCTTTGACAGCAAGGCACAACGGGAAACACTTTCATCCCACACATTACCCTTAAAATAAATATGTTACCGACGAGCATCTTCATAGCATATTATTTCACACCACAACACACAAGGAGCACGATGTGACTCAGTCCAATTCAAAAACAACGCTATGGCTTTCAGGAAATGAAGCTATTGCCAGGGGTGCCTGGCAGGCTGGAGTAACAGTAGCTTCGGGCTATCCGGGGACACCGTCCACTGAAATCCTGGAAAATCTGGTTACATATAATGATGTCTACTGCGAATGGGCACCAAATGAAAAAGTAGGACTGGAAACAGCTCTTGGCGCTTCTTTTGCCGGAGCACGAGTCCTTGCCACCATGAAGCACGTTGGGCTCAATGTTGCCGCAGATCCTTTATTTACGGCCTCATACACAGGAGTCCGCGGAGGTCTTGTCATCATTAATGCCGATGACCCGGAAATGCATAGCTCGCAAAATGAGCAGGACAACCGGAATTATGCCTTCGCAGCCAAACTGCCGATGATGGAACCATCTGACCCGGCAGAAGCCATAGACATGCTGAAAGATGCCTTCGAACTCAGCGAGAAATATGACACTCCTGTTCTCTTCAGAACCACCACCCGTATTGCCCACGTAAAGGGCATTGTTCCTGTTGGTGACCGGCAAATAGGTCCAGTGAAAGTAGGTATCGAAAAGATGCCCGCCAAATTCGTCATGCTCCCGGCCAATGCCAGGGCCCGCAGGCTGGAAATCGCCAAACGTCAGGAAAACCTGAAGGACTTTGTTGAAACCTACAGTGGAAATCGTATTGAATGGGGCGACAAAAAACGCGGATTTATCACCGGCGGCATTTCCTATCTCTATACCAAGGAAGCCTTCCCCGAAGCCTCTGTATTAAAACTCGGGATGGCCTACCCTCTTCCGGAAAAAATGATAGCTGAATTTGTCAGAGAAGTGGATGAAGTAATCATCATTGAGGAACTCGATCCTTTCCTGGAAATCCACATCAAGGCAATGGGCATACCTTGCATAGGCAAGGAAAAAATACCGGCCATCGGTGAGCTGAATTCCTTTATCCTGAAAAAATCTCTTGGCGTTGCCACAGGAGATGTCTTTCCACCGGCAGAGGTACCTCCCCGACCACCAAACATGTGCCCCGGTTGTCCACACAGGGGAATTTTTTACAACCTCGGCAAAATGGATGTCTTCGTTTCCGGGGATATCGGCTGCTACACCCTTGGCTATCTTCCACCCCTCTCAGCCATGGACTCCTGCGTCTGCATGGGAGCCAGTATTGGTGTAGCCCATGGAATGGATAAGGCCCTGGGCAAAGAAGGGGAAGGCAAGACAGTGGCTGTCATCGGCGACTCTACATTCATGCATTCCGGGATTACCGGCCTCATTAATATGGCGTATAACAAGAGTGCCTCTACTGTTATCATCCTTGACAATCGCATTACTGCAATGACCGGCCATCAGCCCAATCCTGCGTCAGGAAACACCCTCTCAGGTGACCCGGCTTTTGCCATTGATATTGAAGCTCTCTGCAGAACCATCGGGGTCAAACACGTTACTGTTGTCAATCCACATGATATCCCGGCCTGTAAAAAGATCCTCAAGGAAGAAATTGCCAGGCCGGAAACTTCTGTTGTCATTGCCAAGGCTCCCTGTGTCCTGATTCCAGAGGAACGCAAACGGGTCAAGAAACCACTTTCCTCGCTTATTGACAAATGCACAGGCTGTCGCGCCTGTGTCAACCTGGGTTGCCCGGCAATCAGCTGGACTTCCCTTACTCCTGCAGAAGCCAAAAAACTCGGCAAAAAAGAAAAACAGAAAGGATATGCCCGAATTACCGAAGACATGTGCAATGGCTGCGGCCAGTGTCTGTCTGTCTGTAAATTCGAGGCCATTGCAGTCGCGGAGGAAAAATAATGGAAACAAGTGGAAATATTCTCTTTAGTGGTGTTGGCGGTCAGGGTATTCTTCTGGCCAGCGAAATAACTGTATACGCTCTTCTAGAATGCGGTTATGACGCAAAAAAAAGTGAAGTACACGGCATGGCTCAGCGAGGAGGGTCTGTTGTGGCTCATCTGCGCTTTGGGAAAAAAGTATACTCACCGCTCATAGATCCGGGTCAGGCAGATATCACCATTGCCTTTGAAATGATGGAAGCGGTGCGCTATCTTCCCTTCTATAAAAAGGACTGCAAGGTTATCGTCAACACCCACCATATCGACCCTCCAATGGTTGCCACCGGCAAAATTCCATACCCCAGCGGTCTCCTTGAAGAACTGGAAAAACGTAACATTGCCACCTTTCCCATGGACGGTTTTGCCATAGCAAAAAGTGTCGGAGAAATAAGAAGCGCCAACCTTGCATTGGTTGGAGCCTTATCCTCTTTTTTACCTGTTGAGGAAAAAGTCTTTCTCGACGTGATCAAAAAAAGAGTTCCGAGAAAACTGGACGAAAACATCCAGGCCTTTTTGGCTGGCAGAAAAATTACAAGCAAGGAGAGCTGATAATGATCTGGGATGAAGAACATGAAACCATGCCCCGAGAGGCATTGGAGCCATTGCAGCTCCGGCGGCTTCAAGATCAGGTTGCACGAATATACGCCACGGTTCCTTATTACCGGGCAAAGATGGATGAGGTCAATGTCTCCCCGGGAGATATAAAAACTCTGGCCGACATCAACAAACTGCCATTTACAACCAAGGAAGATCTCCGAAAAAACTATCCCTTTGGCCTGTTTACCGTTCCCCTCGAGCGGGTTGTCCGTATTCATGCCTCCTCCGGAACCACCGGGAAGCCTACTGTTGTCGGCTATACGAAACGGGACATTACACTCTGGGCCAACCTAATGAGCCGTACCCTTGCTGCCGCAGGGGCAACAAGCAAGGACGTAATTCATAATTCGTACGGCTATGGTTTATTCACTGGCGGCATGGGGGCCCATTACGGTGCCGAAAACCTTGGCGCCACCGTGGTGCCTGCTTCCGGCGGCAACAGCAAACGCCAGATTACTATCATGCGTGATTTCCAGGCAACTGTCCTGCTTTCAACCCCTTCCTATGCTCTCAATCTGGCTGACACCATGGCAGACATGGGTGTTACGCCGTCTGACCTGGCCCTCCGGGTCGGGGTCTTCGGTGCGGAGCCATGGAGCGAAAGCATGCGGGAAGAAATTGAAAAGAAACTTTCCATCAAGGCAATCGACATTTACGGCCTCAGTGAAATCATCGGCCCGGGAGTGGCTGCGGAATGCCATGAAAGACAGAGTGGGCTGCATATCATGGAAGACCATTTCCTGCCGGAGATTGTTGACCCTGAGACCTTTGATCCACTGCCTCTGGGAGCCAAAGGAGAGCTCGTCTTCACCACTCTCACCAAGGAAGCGTTCCCTGTGATCCGCTACCGCACCAAGGATTTTTCCAGGCTGCTGACTGATCCGTGCATCTGCGGCCGCACCTTTTATCGTATGGAGAAAGTAACCGGCCGCTCCGACGATATGCTCATTATACGCGGCGTTAATGTTTTCCCGTCACAGATCGAGCATGTCCTTGTCAGTATCGAAGGTGTCGAACCCCACTACCAGATCATTGTAGACCGAAAAGGCAACATGGACACAATGGAGGTCCATGTCGAGGTAAGTGAAGCTGTTTTTTCCGATGAGATTAAAAAACTGGAAGCGTTGTCAAAAAAAATCCAGTATGACATCAAAGACCTGCTGGGAGTCTCCTGTCAAATCAAACTCGTTGAACCAAAATCCATTCAACGCAGTGAAGGCAAGGCTCAGCGTGTTATAGATAAACGTAAAATTTAATCCATCCTGTTGAAAGGAAACCATGAAAGTAGAACAGATTGCAATATTTTTAGAAAACAAATCCGGGCGTCTTGCTGAAATCACTGCCATTCTCGCCCAGAAAGGTATCAATATCAGAGCCATGTCGCTGGCCGACACTGCAGATTTCGGAATTCTTCGGCTCATAGTAAACGATACAGAGAGTGCCTGCCAGGCCCTTCGCAATAAAGGGTTTACCGTAGGCAAAACCGATGTTGTCGTCATCGAAGTTTCCGATAAGCCCGGAGGACTTGCCAGCGTCCTCGAAAAAATAAGGGAAGGCGGCCTTAATATTGAGTACATGTATGCCTTCACTCAAAAAAGTGGGGAGACCGGCCTTATTATCTTTCGTTTTGATGATATTGATGCTGCACTTAAAACCCTTAAAAACGCCAGGGTAAGAATTCTCTCAGGAGAAGAAGTCTACGCTATTTGAGAGGCAATTAGAAATTACGAATGAGGAATTACGAATTGATGATCTTTTTCTTATCAGGAAACAAGTTCGTTTGTTCGTATATTTTATCTTGTCACTAAAACATATATAAGAAAGGGGGAAGATTTACATGAAAAAACTATTTGCTTTAAGCCTGTCTGTATTAACTTTATGGGCCGTATCATTATTTTTCGTTGCTCCTGACGATGCCCAAGCCGATGAAATTAAAATAGGCGCCATTATTGCCGAGACCGGTGGCGCCGCATTTCTGGGTATTCCCGAAGCACGCACTCTGCGCATGCTCACCGATGAAGTCAACGCCAGAGGCGGTGTTGCAGGTAACACCATCAAGCTGATCATCAAAGATTCAGGCGGCGACCCTGCTAAAGCGGTCTCCTTTGCCAAGCAACTCATAGAGGAAGAAAAGGTATTCGCCATTATAGGCCCGTCCACCAGCGGCGAAACTATGGCCATCAAAGATATCTGCGACAAAAACAAAACCCTCTTGGTATCCTGCGCCTCAACCAAGGCCATCGTCGATCCGGTTGCCAAGCATGTATTCAAAACCCCCCAGAACGACAGTCTCGCCGTTGAGATGATTTATCTTGAGATGCAGAAAAAAGGCATTTCCAAGATCGCAGTTGCAGTAGGTGGAACCGGTTTCGGCAAGATGGGTGGTAAATTCCTCAATGAGATGGCTCCGCAATTCGGCATCACCGTACTTGAGAACGAGGTCTATGACCCCAAATCAACAGATCTCAGCAGCCTGGTCACCAAATTCATGGCCAATAAAGAAGTGGAAGCAGTAGTCAACTGGTCCATCGTTCCAGCTCAGGCTATCCTCGCTAAAAATATGCGCCAGGCCGGTTGGGATGTACCTCTCTTCCTGAGCCATGGTTTTGGTAACATTAAATACGTCGAACTCGGCGGAGCCGCCCTTGAGGGTGTCTTCTTCCCTGCCGGTCGCCTCCTTGTCGCCGACAGCCTTCCCGAAAGCCACCCGCAGAAAGCGGTACTTGTCAAATATACCACCGACTATCAGGCTATGTTCAATAACGAGCCGGTCAGCACCTTTGGCGGCCATGCCTATGATGCCTTCAAAATTCTGTGCAAGGGTATTGAAACCGTTGGCAAAGCTGACACTGCCATGGTAATCGATGCCATTGAAAATATGACATTTGTCGGCACTGGCGGCATATTCACTTTGACCCCCACCGATCATAGCGGCCTCAAACTTGAAGCCTTTGAGATGCTCACCGTGAAAGACGGCAAATTCGCCTTAGCCAACTAATCGAAACAAGGAAGAACCGCAGGCAAACAGATGAGAAAATCCATCCGTTTGCCTGCTTTTTTTGGCTGCCATGAATCCTGATCTTTTTTTTCAATACATGCTGGCCGGTATCACGTATGGTTTTCTTTATGCCATTGTGGCCATCGGCTTTAACATTATTTACAACACCACCGGCATCATCAACTTTGCCCAGGGCGAGTTTGTCATGCTCGGAGGCATGTTTGCCATTACGCTGAACAATATCCTGCCACTTCCCCTGGCTATAGCTGCGGCAGTAGTGATCACCATGCTCATCGGCGCCCTTCTGGAGATACTATTTATCCGCTGGCTTGATAATCCATCAGTCCTCAGAATGATCATTATCACCATAGGCCTCTCCATACTCATCCGTGAACTGGCTCTGCATTTTTGGGGAGAAACCGTCTTCAGTCTCCCTTACTTTACCGGTAACGAGTTGAGCACCGTTTCCATTTTGGGGGCTAAAGTCTCACCTCAAGTACTTTGGGTGATCGGTGTCAGCATTATCATGGTGACGGCCTTGAGCCTTTTTTTCAAATTCACGTTCACAGGCCAGCAAATGCGTGCCTGTGCTGCCAACCGACTTGCAGCCCGGCTTTGCGGCATCAACGCCAAGAATATGGTGACTTTTTCCTTTATGCTTTCTGCAGGAATAGGCGCCGTGGCAGGGAGCGTCATCAGCCCTATTACTTATACCCAGTATGATATCGGCCCGGGTCTTGCCATCAAGGGTTTTACCGTAGCAATTCTTGGCGGCCTGGGGAACAGTGTAGCTGCCGTCATTGCCGGTCTGCTTCTCGGACTTATCGAATCATTCAGTATTATCGTTATCCCCCTGGCCTTCCAGGAGGCGGTTTCTATTAGCATCCTGCTCATTATTCTTTTTGTCCGACCCCATGGATTATTCGGACGCAGTGATACTGCTAGCCTCAAGGAGTTTTAGCCATGCGGCAGTATTTCCCTTTATGTATTTTTCTTGCCCTGGTGGTCCTGATACAGCTTGTCACCCAGATAACAGAAACCGCCTTTTACTTGACGCAGCTAACCATGAGCGCTTATTACTCCCTGCTCATTATCGGCCTGTGCACCATCATGGGGTACGCCGGCCAGATCTCTCTTGGCCATGCCGGTTTTTTCGCCATCGGAGGTTATCTTTCAGCCGGCCTCACCACCCATAACCTTCAGCCTTTTGCCGACACCGGAATAACTTCCCTGCTCGACAAGGCCGGGTTGCTGGTTTCCAGTAAGGATCTGTACGGCGACACCCTGCTTACCGTACATCCATGGATTGCCTGCATTGTCGCAATCTCCACAGCTGTCATTATCGCCCTTGTTCTGGGCGGACCAGTTCTTAAACTTAAAGGGCATTACCTGGCAATGGCCACTCTTGGATTTGGCATCATCATCTTCCGCATTGCCATGGCAACCCCATATTTCGGTGAGGCAGACGGCCTATCAGGTGTTCCCTCTTTTACACTCCTGCCCGGGATCACGGTAAGCGGTGATTTCGGAGCACGCATCATCAACTATTACATTGCCTGGGGCACGGTACTCATCGGCATGCTCCTCCTGATCAATCTCGTCAATTCCCGAATGGGCCGTGCTCTCAGCGCCCTCCATGGCTCCGAGGAAGCAGCCCAGGCAATGGGCGTTAATACTGCACGGGCCAAACTGCTGACCTTTGTCCTAAGCGCAGCATACGCCGCCCTTGCCGGTGTTCTTCTGACACACTACAACGGTAGCATCGGCCCCGGCGAGGCTGGTGTCATGAAATCAGTACGATATGTAGCCATCGTTGCCATCGGCGGCATGGCCCATCTCTGGGGAGCACTTATCATTGGTACTCTCCTGAACTTCATGTCCATGCGCGGTCTTTTCGGGTCCTATGATGATGCTGTTTTCGGCATTATTCTTATTCTTATTATGCTCTTTGCGCCCCAAGGATTATTACGCCTTCATATTTGGAAGCATATTCAAAAGATAAAACCCAAAAAACATGGCACTGCTTGAAGTACACAATATAAACAAACGCTTTGGCGGCCTTCATGCTGTCAATGATGTCAGCTTTTCTGTTTCAGAAAACACTATTAAAGCTGTGATAGGCCCCAATGGTGCTGGAAAAACGACGCTTTTCAACCTCATCT
The DNA here is from genome assembly GCA_014382295.1 of Candidatus Desulfobia pelagia. Taxonomy (GTDB): domain Bacteria; phylum Desulfobacterota; class Desulfobulbia; order Desulfobulbales; family SURF-16; genus Desulfobia; species Desulfobia pelagia. The sequence goes on from JACNJZ010000171.1 coordinate 9,120, forward strand.
CCCGCAATATTGAGGCAAATGACGGCAAGGTTTTTTTTCAAAATAAACCTATCCATTCGCTACAACCTTATGAAATTGCCCAGCGCGGTATCAGCCGAACCTTTCAGAATATTAAACTTTTCCACGGCATGTCAGCCTTGGAAAACGTCATGGTTGGCTGCCACCCCAAAAGCAGGGCAGGTTTCCTCGCCGGAATCCTGAGACTTCCTTCATCATTGAGCGAGGAAAAAATGATTCGCGAGCGGGCCTATGAATTTCTTGATCTCCTCGGCATCGCAGATCTGGCTCATCTGGAAGCCACGAGCCTGGCTTTTGGGCAACAGAGAGCCGTGGAATTTGCCCGCGCCCTTGCTTCAGAACCCTCTCTGCTCCTTCTCGATGAACCGGCAGCCGGTCTCAACATTTATGAAACAGCAAAAGTTGCCAAACTCATCACTAAAATACAACAAAGAGGTATAACTATCCTGCTCGTTGAACATGACATGTCTCTTGTCATGGACATCTCCGATGAGATTGTCGTCCTGAGCTTTGGCAAGAAGATTGCGGAAGACCACCCGGCAGCCATCCAGCAAAATAAAGAAGTTATACAGATATACCTGGGGGAAGATGATGCTTAAAATTAAAAACCTGGAGGCAGGATATGGAAAACTCAGGGTTTTAAAACGCATCTCCATGCATATTGATACTGGCGAAATTGTAACAATCATTGGTGCAAACGGAGCTGGGAAAACAACCCTGTTGTACACCATAGCAGGAATGATAAAGGCTACCGCCGGTGAAATTTCTTTATACAATCAGAATATCATCCGCACCAATCCTGAAAGTATAGTTGCAGCTGGCTGCTCTCTCGTCCCAGAAGGCCGCCAGATGTTTTCCACCCTGAGTGTTAAGGAGAACCTTGTCCTGGGCGGCTATGTTCAGAGAAAACAAAAAGTAGATCAGAAAGAAGAACTTCAAAAAATTTATGATATTTTCCCTGTCCTCAAGGAAAGAGAAGATCAACTCGCAGGCACCCTTTCTGGTGGAGAACAACAGATGCTTGCAATGGGACGAGCTTTAATGGCGCACCCGAAACTTATCATGATGGATGAACCGTCGACAGGACTTGCGCCGCTTATCGTCAAAGATATCTTTGCAATCATCAACAGATTAAGAGACGCAGGAAATACGGTGTTACTTGTTGAACAAAATGCCAAAGCCGCTCTTGCAATTGCAGATCGCGGTTACGTTCTCGAAACAGGGAAAATAATTCTCCAGGGACCGGCAGAGGATCTCCTCAACAATCAAGATGTACAACGTGCGTATCTGGGTCGTGATGTAAGTACTGAAGGTGCACAGTGTGAATTGGATTAATTCCATTAAATTTACTTGAAAGACTCTTTTTCATCATGCAGAAAAACAGATTGGACTTCTTTCAGATTGCAGATGGCGGAAAACCATCAGATGCTCATATTCTGAAATCTGCAATCCGAAATCTACAATCAAATTTAATGCTTTCTATAACAGAGTGGAGGCGATGACAATGTATTGGGAAAAAGACAAAGAATGTATGGCCAGAGAAGACCTGGAACAACTCCAGCTCGAGAGACTTCAATCTACACTTTACCGTGTCGCAACCCACGTCCCATTTTATAGGAAAAAATTCAAGGAGCTCAATATTGACCCTGACGGATTTGGATTTCTTTCTGAATTAAAAACCCTTCCTTTTACCACCAAACAGGACCTGCGGAACAACTATCCATACGGCCTTTTTGCCGTACCTTTACGCGATGTTGTCAGGGTGCATGCTTCATCAGGAACGACCGGGCAGGCTACTGTTGTCGGCTATACACAAAATGACATAAAAACCTGGTCAAATCTTGTGGCAAGAGTGCTTACTGCAACAGGCGTCGGCAAGGATGATGTGGTACAGATTGCCTTCGGATATGGACTTTTCACGGGTGGTTTTGGTCTTCACTACGGATCGGAATGTATAGGAGCTTCAGTTATTCCTATTTCCAGCGGAAATACCAAGAGGCAGATCCAGATCATGCAGGATTTCAAAACGACAACGCTTATCTGCACTCCAAGCTACGCACTGCTCATGGCTGACATGATGATTGAAAATGATATTAATATCAACGCCCTGTCACTACGCTACGGCCTTTTCGGAGGAGAGCCGTGGTCCGAGCAAATGAGAGAGGAAATTAAAAAGAAACTAAATATCATTGCCACTGACAATTATGGCCTGAGTGAAGTCATGGGCCCTGGCGTTGCAGGAGAATGCCAGGAATGCAACGGCCTTCATATTAATGAAGATCACTTTCTGTTTGAAGTTATTAGCCCTGAGAGTCTGGAGCCGGTCGGCCCAGGAGAAGTGGGTGAACTTGTTATCACAACCCTGACCAAGGAAGCTTTTCCGGTTATTCGTTACCGGACAAGAGATCTGGCCCATATTATTGACGAACCATGCCCTTGCGGCAGAACATTCAAACGGATGTCCCGTGTAATCGGCAGGACAGATGATATGCTGATTATACGGGGAGTGAATGTCTATCCAACCCAAATAGAAAGCGTACTCTTTGACATTAAAGGTACAGAACCCCATTACCAGATTGTCGTTGAGCGGGAAGGTCATCTTGACAAGGCGACTGTGATGGTCGAAGTCGTTGAATCAATCTTCTTTGATCAGATGAAAAAACAGCGCCAGCTTGTTGATCACATCAAAAAAAGACTTGCAACGGAACTGGGTATCAGTGTGGATGTTAAACTTGTAGAAGAAAAAAGCCTGGAACGATTTGAAGGAAAGGCAACACGGGTTATTGATAAAAGAAAATTGTAATCAAAAGAAAAAGACAAAAAAAAAAGCTCCGATCCAATCAGGACGGAGCTTTTTTTTATATATACGAGCCAGATTAACTAGGCATCACTGTCATCAGCGTCGGCATCTTCCTTGTAATTAACAAGTTCAAGAATGGCCATGGGTGCAGCATCACCAAGTCTGTTGCCGGTCTGAATGATACGTGTGTAGCCACCATTTCGGTCCATATACTGATCTTTCAGAGAATCAAAGAGTTTAGCAACAACATCTTTATCCTGCATAAACGATAGAGCCAGTCTTCTGGCGTGGAGATCTCCACGTTTGGCAAGCGTCATCATTTTATCGGCATAACGACGAACTTCTTTAGCCTTTGGGGTGGTAGTAACAATACGCTCATGTAACATAAGAGATGTTACCATATTTCGTATCATTGCCTTGCGATGTGAAGAAGTGCGGCCAAGCCTTCTTCCTGCTTTTCTATGCCTCATCGTTCAACCTCATTATTGTTCATCTGAATCAGATGATGATTCAGGGGGGTTCCAATTGTCAAGCTTCATGCCAAGACTCAATTCCATCTCAGAAAGAAGCGCTTTGATTTCATTCAAAGACTTTCGACCAAAATTCTTAGTCTTCAACATTTCAGCTTCTGTCTTTTGAACAAGCTCACCAATGTGGTGTATGTTGGCATTGCGCAGACAATTTGCAGACCTTACCGAAAGTTCAAGGTCCTCAACACTTTTGTGAAGACCAGGGTTTGTTGGCTCAGTTTCAGCTTGTACTTCAACGGGGATGTCAGGTTCAACTTCATCCTCATTAAAATTAATAAAAACTGTCATCTGTTCTTTCAGAATCTTTGCCGCAAAAGCCAGTGCATCTTCAGGCCGAACACTGCCATCGGTAAATATTTCCATTGTCAGCTTGTCATAGTCAGTCTGTTGACCAACACGAGCCTGGCTCACAACCGATATTACCTTTTTAATTGGTGTGAAAATAGCATCAATCGGTATGACATCAACACTCTGCTCTTCTGTCTTGTTTTGTTCGGCAGGAGAATATCCTTTTCCCCATTGAACATTCAGTTCAGCAACAAACTGACCCTCGCCAGTAATAGTACAGATATGTTTATCAGGATTCATTATTTCCACATTATTACTGGAAACAATGTCACCGGCAGTTACAACCCCGAGAGATGTTTTCTCAATACGGACAATTTGATCCACATCTGTATTTAATTTCAGCCGAACCTCTTTGAGGTTCAGAATGATTTCTGTAACATCTTCAAGAATTCCGGGAAGTGTAGAAAATTCATGCAATGCTCCATCAATTTTGACAGATGTAATTGCCGCACCCTGAATAGATGAAAGCAAAATCCTTCTGAGGCTGTTACCTATTGTAGTTGCAAAACCGCGTTCCAGAGGCTGGCATACAAATTTGCCGTAATTTTCTGTACGGCTGTCCTGATCGATTGTTACAGGATCGGGTGTGATCAGTTCTCGCCAGTTATAATAAAAGGGAACAGTCTCGTTTGTTAAAATTTCCTCGTTTGTCATCATATATCTCTTTTAGAGTTGCAAAAATGTGACTGAAAACTAAGGTCGCATAAGTTAAAAGAGCCTGTATATAAACCTTACAGACTCTTTAAAATTCCATATGTAAAATAAAATTACTTGGAATACAATTCGACTATCAGCTGCTCCTGGATTGGCATTGTAATTTCCTGTCTGTCTGGCATGCTCTTGATCTTACCCTTGAAGTTGTCAGGGTCGAGTTCCAACCATGAAGGTACACCCCTACGGGCTACAGCTTCAAGGCTGTCAGCAATTGCCTCGATCTTTCTGCTTTTCTCTCGGATTGTTATCTCATCATTCACACTAACGAGGAATGACGGGATATTAACCCTGCGCCCATTAACAAGGACATGATTATGTTTCACCATCTGACGCGCCTGACTACGAGAGTTGGCAAACCCAAGACGGAAAATAGTATTATCAAGCCGACGTTCAAGAAGCATCAGGAGATTCTCTCCAGTGACGCCCTTGGCTCTGTCAGCCATTTTATAATATTTACGAAACTGCCCTTCGAGCATTGCATAAATACGACGGACTTTCTGCTTTTCACGAAGCTGAATTGAATAATCAGACTCTTTTCTCATGCGTGCCTGACCATGCTGTCCTGGGGGAAAGGACCGACGTTCAAAAGAACATTTGTCGGAGTAACATCTGTCCCCCTTCAAAAACAATTTTAATTTTTCTCTTCGGCACTGCCGACAGACAGCTCCTCTATATCGTGCCAATTTAGACCTCCGTTAATCAGCTTGAATCAAATGTGTTTTACTGGAATATTTAGGTATTCCATAATATGCATAAGGTTATACACGTCGCCGTTTAGGCGGCTTGCATCCGTTATGAGGAACTGGTGTAACATCTTTAATGCGCGAAACTTGAAGACCAACAACCTGCAGACTTCTGAGTGCAGCATCCCTTCCTGGCCCTGGTCCTTTGACCATGACTTCAACTTTCCTCATGCCTTGCTCCTGAGCAGCTTTCGCGGCTTTCTCAACAGCATTCTGTGCAGCAAAAGGGGTACTTTTCCGAGAACCTTTAAACCCAAGCATACCGGCACTGCACCAGGATATAACGTTACCCTGCTTGTCTGCAAAAGTTACCAGCGTATTATTAAATGTGGATTTAATATGAACAATACCCTCAGGTACGTTTTTCTTTTCTTTACGACGAATTCTTTTTTTCGGACTGGCCATTGAGTTCTCCTGTATACGTCCGTTTAATAATTACTTTTTACGAGCACCTGGTGAACGGCGAGGACCTTTTCGTGTTCTTGCATTTGTCTTGGTACGCTGACCACGACAGGGCAAGTTGCGACGATGCCTTATTCCTCTGTAACAGCTAAGGTCCATAAGGCGCTTGATATCCATTGCAACTTCGCGCCTTCTGTCTCCTTCTACTGCATATTTCTCTTCTAAAATTTTCCTTATACGAGTGACATGCACATCAGTGATATCATCACTGTTCATGGTGTACTCTATTTCAGCTTCATCTAGAATCTTTTTAGAAGTTGTCCGTCCAATACCATAAATATAGGTCAAGGCAATTTCGATATGTTTGTTTTTCGGCAAATCAACGCCTGCGATGCGAGCCAAGATCTTCCTCCTGATTACCTGTTATCCCGGCTAACCTTGCCGTTGTTTGTGTTTTTTTGTTTTACAATCTACCCTGACTACGCCTTTGCGTTTAAAGACACGGCAGTCACTGCATATCTTTTTCACTGATGCCCGAACTTTCATAATTACTGTCTCAGCTAGAGTTTTACTTCCTTTTTTGGACTTTCGACCTGAATGTAACTCTTCCTCGAGTCAAATCATAAGGTGAAAGTTCCACTGTTACCCTGTCACCTGGTAAAATTTTGATAAAGTGCATTCTCATTTTACCGGAAATATGAGCAAGAACCTTGTGTCCATTATCAAGTTCAACTCGGAACATGGCATTCGGTAACGGCTCTATTATTGTACCTTCAACTTCTATAGCCTCTTCTTTAGGCATATATATAAACCTTTTCTTTTGAGTACCTCTGCAAGAACAACACCTGAATAGTTTTCATATCCAGTAAAGCCGTTCAATATACCCTAATATTTTTATTTTTCCTATTTTTTTTTCTCTTACTCGAAAAATAGATCTTTATTGCAGGTATACGCAATCAACTCCTGGGGGTTGATACAGTCTACAGTACCTTTAATCTTCGGTTCCACTACTCAGGACAAGAGGACCGTTTTCAGTGACCGCTACCGAGTGTTCAAAATGGGCAGATGGTTTTTTATCCTGCGTAACGACTGTCCAGCCATCTTTCAATATACGTACATCGGCAGTACCTGCATTCACCATAGGTTCTATTGCGAGTACCATACCGGGCATTAATTTTGGCGATCGTTCTTTCCTGACATAGTTTGGTATTTCAGGAGGTTCGTGGAGATTCTGACCAATGCCGTGCCCGACAAATTGCCTGACGACACTAAAACCGTTTTTTTCTACATATTCCTGAACTGCGGTAGATATATCGGTTACTTTGTTGCCACTTTGTACCTGCAGAATTGCTTTTTGAAGCGATTCCCGTGTTACAGCAATAAGTTTCTCCGTATCCTGATCTATCGTACCCACGGGGACGGTGATGGCTGCATCACCATAATAACCTTTATATTTGACACCACAATCAATGCTGACAATGTCACCCTCTCTAAGTTTAACCTTTTTTGAGGGAATTCCGTGAACAACCTGCTCGTTAATCGAAACACAAAGGCTACCAGGAAAACCCCTGTAACCCTTGAAAGCAGGAACTGCTTTTTGTTCACGTATAAATTTCTCTGCAAGTTTGTCTAACTGCAGTGTGCTGATACCTTGCACAATATTTTTTCTCACAAGGGCAAGCGCTTGAGCAACAATTTGATTTGCCTCCCGCATGATTTCAATTTCTTCGGGAGACTTAAGTAAAATTGCTGTCATTGCGAATGAATTATCGTCTGCTTTTTATTCTTCCAGTCTTTAAGAAACCGTCATAGTTTCGAGAGACGGAGTGAGACTCTATCTGGGATAGTGTATCAAGTCCTACACCAACAACAATCAACAAAGCAGTACCCCCAAAATAGAAAGGCACATTAATTTTTTGGATTAAAATTGTTGGCAGAACACAAACAGCACTGACATAAATTGCACCTATGACCGTGAGTCGTGTAATTATTTTATCAATAAATTCCGCGGTCCTTTTCCCTGGTCGAATTCCTGGAACGAACCCTCCATTCTTCTTCAGATTCTCAGCAACATCAACAGGATTAAAGGTGACAGCTGTATAGAAAAAACAGAAGAAAACAATCATACCCACGAACAACAGTGTATGCAGCGGGCTTCCCCATGCGAGCTGTGCCGTGAGCTGCTGAACCCAGTCAATTTGAATAAATCCACCAATTGTTGCAGGAAACATCATGATGGATGAAGCAAAAATCGGCGGTATGACACCGGACATGTTAATTTTTAATGGCAGATGGGTGCGCTGGCCACCATACATTTGCCGGCCTACAACTCTCTTTGCGTATTGAATAGGAATTCTTCGTTGAGCTGTTTCGAAAAATATTATGACACCTATAATTGCTGCCATGAAAACAAGAAGAATAGGCAGAAAAATAAGAGTCATTTCCCCTGTGCCAACCATCTTGAAGGTATTCACTATTGCGGCAGGCATCCTTGCGACGATACCGGCAAAGATTATAAGGGATATTCCATTCCCTATACCCCTCTCGGTCATCTGCTCACCGAGCCACATTATGAAAGCAGTACCAGTGGTAAGGGTAAGAATAGTCATCAGCCTGAAAGCCCATCCGGGAGTTATGACGATCATTTCATTGCCGACTGGTGCAGCCATTCCTTCAAGCCCGATACTAATCATCAAACCCTGAATGATACTTAAACCAACTGTGGCGTATCGGGTATATTGTGTAATCTTTCGACGACCAGACTCTCCTTCATTTTTCAAAGCCTCAAGGTGAGGAACAACAACTGTTAACAACTGAAAAATAATAGAGGCACTGATATATGGCATGATTCCCAAGGCGAAGATTGAAAAATTCTCAAGAGCGCCACCTGAAAACATATTAAACATGCCGAAAAGTGTACTGGCATTTTTATCAAAAAAAGAGGCTAATGCTTCGCCATTTATTCCTGGTGTAGGTATTTGCACCCCAGCACGATAGACAGCAAGCATGAGAAGGGTAAATGTAATGCGCTTCCGCAACTCCGGTATATTTGCTGCACTTGCCAGTCCGCCTGCCATCTTATGCCTCTTTAACCTCTACTGTGCCACCAGCGGTTTCAATCTTCACTTTTGCGCCAGCACTGACCTTATCAACAGACACATTCAATGCTATTGAAATTTCACCATCGCCAAGAACTTTGACCATCTCATATTTTTTCTTCACCAGACCAGCATCAATAAGCGCCTGTCGGTCAACTTTCATACCGGCCTCAAATTTCTCAAGATCGCGGACATTAACCACTCCGTACTCTTTTTTGAAAATATTCGTGAAACCTCTTTTTGGCAACCTTCTCTGAAGTGGCATCTGACCGCCTTCAAATCCTGGCTTGACACCACTACCGGATCGAGCTTTAAAACCTTTATGGCCGCGGCCTGAAGTTTTTCCGTGTCCTGTACCGGGACCTCGGCCCAACCTTTTACGGGGACGACGAGATCCTTCCTGGGGGGATAAATTACTCAAATTTAACATTATAATTCCTCCACCTCTATCAGATGCTGAATTTTATGCACCATACCTCTTAGCTCAGGGGTATCTTTGCGCATAATAGTTTTATTCATTTTAGTCAGACCAAGACCAGTAGCAGTTGCTCTAATCTTTTTTGGACTGCCAATAACACTTTTTTTCAATGTAATTTTCAGATCAGTTGCCATTTCTATTCCCTAGTCAATCTCTCCTGGTGCAACGATTTTTTTTGTTGCGCTGGACATACATAAACGAACCTGCAGTCTCTTCAGTCAAGATTCCTGAAATTTCACTTTTTAACGAAGGGCCTATCAGGCCTGGATTTCCTCTACCGATTTATTCCTGCTAGCTGCAATCTCCTTAGCAGTTCGTAGATTCCTCAATCCATTTAAAGTTGCTTTAACAAGATTATGCGGATTATGGGACCCGAGGCATTTAGTCAATATGTTGTGAACCCCGGCAGCTTCAAGAACTGCACGAACAGCACCTCCGGCAATTACACCTGTACCTGCTGAAGCCGGTTTCAACATAACCTTGCCAGCACCGTATCTTCCATTAATTTCATGTGGAATACTGATATCGGTTATTGAAACAAGTGCCATATCTTTTCGTGCCTTCTCAACACCTTTGCGAATTGCTTCAGGAACCTGATTCGCCTTGCCAAGACCATATCCTACACTGCCATTCCCGTCTCCAACGACAACAATGGCACTGAAACTGAAACGTCGACCACCCTTGACAACTTTTGCGACACGGTTGATAAAGACAATTTTTTCTATCAGCTGGTCTTCTGTCTTATCTTTTTTAAAATCAGCCAATGTGCTCTCCTGTTTTCATATGTTGTAAATCGTTAAGTCTGGTGCCCTGAGATTCAATTTTTTTTACAAAAAAGATCCCAGGTCATATTGAGAAATTATTTTATTTAAAAATCAAGGCCACCTTCTCTGGCGCCTTCTGATAAAGCTTTGATTCGACCATGATAAATATAGCCGCCGCGATCAAAGACTACTTTGGTAATCCCTTGGGCTTTGCCTTTCTCTGCCAAGAGTTCTCCAACCTTATGCGCCTTTGAGATTTTGCCGTCTTCAGTAACTGACGACAAGGATTTATCCTGAGTTGACATAGAAACCAGGGTATGTCCTGCAACGTCATCGATTATTTGTGCATAAATATGCTTTGAGCTTTTAAACACACGAAGACGTGGTTTTTCAGGTGTTCCGGATATCGCTTTCCTAATCCTTTTTATCCTTTTTCTGCGAGCAACTGTTTTTGGATTCGTTTTAGCCATTTTTCTTGCCTTCTTATAAAAAACTAACAGTGGTTTATATTATTATTTAGAAGCTGACTTACCAGCTTTTCTGACAATATGTTCATCCTGGTAACGAATACCTTTACCTTTATATGGTTCGGGTTTCCGGATGCTGCGTATTTGAGCAGCAGTCAAACCAAGGTTCTCTTTATCTATAGACTCGAGTGTAATCACGTTGGCTTTATCAACAGCACCCGACACATTATCAGGCAATTGGAATATCACTGGATTGGAATATCAAACATTAAGAGTGAGCACACTGCCCTCTATTGATGCTTTATAACCTACACCTTCAATAACCAGTTTCTTTTGAAACATTGCTTCTGTACCAACAATCATATTGTTGACCAGTGTGCGGGTAAGGCCACTGAAAGCACGAGTTCGCTTACTGTTATCAAGACATTTCACCTTGATAATTCCATCTGACTGCTCAAGATCAATTTCAGGGCGAATAACTCGTTCTAAAGTTCCTTTCGGCCCTGTTACCTTAACATGAGTGCCATTTATTTCGACCTTAACGGTAACTGGTACCGTTATTGGCTGATTGCCTATCCTGGACATGTGTAATCTCCACTAGCTGACTGCTAATATCATTCTCGACGTTACGCTTCTATATGAAGCAAACTACCAGACTTTACAGAGTATCTCTCCACCAACACCGAGTTTACGTGCCTCTATATCTGTCATTACACCTTGAGAGGTTGACAAAATGGAAACACCGAGTCCACTCATAACTTTGGGAATTTTATCGGTCTTTGTGTACATCCTTCGACCAGGTTTACTGGCTCGGCTTATACCAGTAATAACTGCTCTATCATTCTGATCATATTTCAAATCAAGACGCAAAACACCCTGGTGGCCTTCATCAATTTTGGCAAGATCACTGATGTATCCTTCCTGCTTGAGGATGGCTGCAACACCTTTTTTCAAATTAGAAAAAGGCATGTCAACACTTGGATAATGCGCCATAGAGGCATTTCTAATTCTGGTCAGCATATCTGCCAGAGGATCGCTCATGGACATCTGACGGCTCCTTATTCTGCTATTGTCTATAAAAAAAATTCATCTTTGCACGTAATAGAACGCACAAACAAAAATCCGATATAAAGGAAATTACCAACTTGATTTGGTAACTCCCGTGATTTCACCTTGTGAGGCAAGCTTGCGGAAACACAATCTGCATATTCCAAATTTGCGGATAAAAGCCCGTGGTCTTCCGCAAAGAGGACATCGATTATATTCTCTGACGTTAAACTTTGCTTTCCGCTGACTCTTTGCTATTAAAGATTTCTTAGCCAACCTGTTCCTCCTGGAATAACTATTTTTTAAATGGCATACCAAGGGCTTTCAGAAGGAAACGTCCTTCATCATCACTATGCGCACTTGTCGTTATAGTGATATTAAAGCCTTTAATTTTATCTATTTTGTCGTAATCAATTTCAGGGAATATTATATGCTCTTTTATCCCCATAGAGAAATTACCATTCCCATCAAAACCACGGGGGTTTATACCCCTGAAATCTCTTACCCTGGGAAGAACTAACTGTACAAGTTTTGTATAAAAATCATACATCCTTACATTGCGAAGGGTTACTCTGCAACCAATAGGCATTCCTTCCCTAAGTTTGAAAGTGGCTATTGATTTTTTCGCCTTTGTAACAACAGCTTTCTGACCAGCAATGGCTGTCAGCTCGGCAGCAGCTCCCTCAATAATTTTCGGATTCTGAACAGCCTCGCCGAGGCCCATATTCAAAACGATTTTACCGAGACGAGGGACCTCCATGATATTCTTATATCCGAACTCTTTAATGAGAAGAGGTACACACTCTTTATGATAATATTCTTCTAATTTCGCCATTATTGTCTCCAGAAAAGCTAGCAGGTCACGCGCTGGTTTCTATAGTTTCGTTACATTTTTTACAAACGCGGACTTTTGTGCCATCTTCCAATATTTCTTTTTTAATTCGAACTGTTTTGGTACATTTGGAACAGATCAGCATAAGATTTGACACGTCAATAGGTGCCTCCATCTCAATGATTCCGCCCTGCTGATTATGCGCACTTGGTTTTGTGTGGCGCTTAACCATGTTGATCTTTTCAACCTTAGCCTTGTTCAGTTTAGGATATACAGTGATAACCTTACCGACTCTGCCTTTATCTTTTCCGGCTATGACTTCAACTTTATCGTTAAGTTTAATATGCGTTGTTCCAGCTTTCATTTCATTAACCTCTTGGAAAACTCACTGCTGTCTTTATTGTAATAGTAAAAGAAAGCTTGATGAATTGAGTTATAATACTTCGGGAGCAAGGGATACTATTTTCATATACCCTTTAGCTCGCAATTCGCGGGCAACTGGGCCGAAAATTCGTGTTCCCATCGGATCACCACTACCAGTCAGTAGAACCGCGGAATTTTCATCAAATTTAACCGCAGTATCATCCATGCGCTTTATTTCCTTTGCTGTCCTGACAATTACCGCCCGTAACACATCACCTTTCTTCACTTTAGAGTGAGGGATGGCTTCTTTTACAGTAACAACAATCACATCGCCGATACTGGCATACCTTCGCCTTGTTCCGCCTAATACCCTGATGCATAAAACTTTTTTTGCTCCAGAGTTGTCTGCCACATTCAGTACGGTTTCAGTTTGTATCATCTTATCACCAACTTCCCAACCTGATGTTGAGTTGTCCTCATTAAATTATGGTCCTGTCAAAAAACAGCTTTCGCGCTTATTATTCGTCGCAAATCCTTGGTGACACGGTATTTCTGTTTGGATTTTGCAGGAATATTTTTATATATCAAACTGCTTTTTCAATAACTTCAAGCAGACGCCAGCGTTTTTTGCGGCTCAGTGGTCGGCATTCTTCAATAAGAACACGATCACCAATTTTACAAAGGCTTTCTGGATCGTCAGCCATATATTTGATGTGACGACGAATGAACTTGCCGTAGACTTTATGGCGTATCAGCCTCTCAGTCTGAACAACAATGCTTTTTTCCATTTTGTCGCTGATAACAACACCAACTTTTGTTTTCTTAATTGTTTTTTCGTTCTCCATCTGTTTTCCTGACGGTCTCCAGCCTACTGTGCAATTTATAATAAATAATAGATTTGCTTAAATTCTTCCTACTGTTTTAGTTTGTTTTCTTTTTCTCACTAATAACAGTTTTAATCCTTGCAATATCTCTTTTTAATTCGGTTAACCTGGCGGTGTTTTCCAGAGGACGGATTCCATGCTGAAATCTGAGTTTACATAACTCTTCAGAAATATCTGAGGCAGTGCCCTGCAGGTCCTCAATACTTTTTTCACGTAATTCCTGAACTTTCATAACGTAGTTTCCTTAGTAATAACCTTTGTAGCAAAGGGCAGCTTATTGCCAGCCAAAGTTAATGCTTTTTTTGCCAGATCTTCGTCAACCCCTGTCAACTCATATAGAATTTTTCCAGGTTTTACAGGAGCAATCCAACCCTCAGGACTTCCCTTTCCTTTACCCATCCTGGTTTCTGCAGGTTTCTTGGTAAAAGGTTTATGAGGGAAAACCCGAATCCACATTTTGCCGCCACGTTTAATTGTCCTGTTAATGGCAATACGTGCGGCCTCGATCTGCTGGGCTGTCATTCGCCCGCATTCTGTAGCCTTAAGGGCGAAATCGCCGAATTCTATAGAGGAACCTCTATAGGCAGCTCCTTTCATTCGACCCTTCATCTGTTTTCTATGTTTGACTTTCTTTGGACTAAGCATTGTTTCTGACCTTATTTATAGTTACCAGAACCTGGTCCCTGCTGACATTCATTTCCTATTGAACTAAAATCTTTTCAAACGGAGGGGAATGAATCACGTTTTACTCTGCGCCTACCTCGGAGTCAGATAAGACTTCACCTTTAAAAATCCAGACTTTGACACCAATGATGCCATAAGTAGTTTTGGATTCGGCAAAACCATAGTCAATATCAGCACGGAGAGTATGCAGGGGTACGCGACCCTCTCTTGTCCATTCTCTTCGCGCCATCTCAGCACCACCAAGACGACCAGAACAAGATATCTTAATACCTTTTGCCCCGAACTTCAAGGCGATATTAACAGCTTTCTTCATGGCCCGTCGAAATGCGATGCGCCTTTCAAGCTGAAGTGCAACGTTTTCAGCCACGAGCTGGGCATCTGCCTCAGGTCTTCTTACTTCCTGAATATCAACGGCACACTGACGATTGGTTAATTTATCAAGTTCCTGCTTGAGAGCTTCAATCTCTGCACCCTTTTTACCTATGACAATTCCAGGTCTTGCGGTGTGAAGTTTCAGCTTTACCTTCTCGCCGGTGCGTGCAATATTGATTTTTGATATGCCAGCGTGATATAGCCTTTTTTTCAAAAATTTCTTAATCTTCTGATCTTCAATAAGAAATTTTGAATAATCGCGGTCTGCGTACCAGGTAGATTCCCACGTACGGACGATATTAAGCCGTAAACCTATTGGATTAACTTTCTGGCCCAAAACCTTCCTCCATCATAGTTTATAAAAAGTTCAAAATTGAACAAAGTTCACTAAATATCCGAATTCACTTTAACAAACTTTATGCTTCATCAAGCACAACAGTAATAATACTTGACCTTTTCAGAATTCTTGAAGCACGGCCCATGGCACGTGGTCGAATTCTTTTCAACATTGGACCACCATCAACGAAAACTGTTTTTACGTATAATGTGTCAACGTCAATGGCCTCATTCTGATTGGCATTGGCTACCGCTGACTCTATAAGTTTTCGAATAATACGGGCCGCTTTTTTAGGCATGAACCGCAATTTATTAATCGCAGATTCTACATCATTGCCCCTTACCAGATCCGCGACGAGGCGAGCCTTCTGTGGCGAAATCCGAATATTTTTTGCAATGGCCTTAGCTTCCATAATTATATAACTCCAAACAGTTATTGTCCCAATATAGTCAGACATACCTCACTGTATGACTTCATCAGACAGTGAGTATCGAACGACTATCTTTTCCCTTTTCTGTCTCCGGCATGGCTATAAAATGTTCGTGTAGGTGAAAATTCACCTAATTTATGCCCAACCATATTTTCTGTAACAAAAACCGGGATAAACTTTCTTCCATTGTGTACGGCAAATGTAAGACCAACCATCTCTGGAAGAATATCTGAACGTCTAGACCAAGTTTTAATCACCTTTCTTGACCCCGTCTCTATTGATGCTTCTACCTTATTAAGTAGATGAGCATCTACAAAAGGCCCTTTTTTTATTGATCGCGCCACACCGAATCTCCCTTGTTTATGAACGTCTTCTTACAATATCTTTATCGGAGGCTTTACGCTTCCTTGTCTTGAAGCCCTTAGTAGGAACACCCCAAGGAGTACAGGGATGGCGCCCTCCGGAACTTTTACCTTCACCACCGCCCATAGGATGATCATGCGGATTCATTGCAACGCCTCGCACTTTAGGTCGGTTGCCCTTCCAGCGATTACGGCCAGCTTTGCCGAGTTTTTCACTCTCATGATGGATATTCCCAATCTGGCCAATGCAGGCCCGGCATTTACGATGAAATTTTCGTACTTCGCCTGAGGGAAGCTTAACAAGAACGTGATCTCCCTCTTTAGCCATAAGCTGGGCTGAAGCCCCGGCACTCCTGACAAGCTGAGCACCCTTGCCGATACGCATTTCAATATTATGAATCACGCTGCCAAGTGGAATATTCATCATTGGCAGACAATTACCTAATTGAATGTCAACACTGGAACCGGCTTCGACCACATCACCAACCTTGATACCCTGAGGTGAGATAATGTATCGCTTTTCACCATCGGCATAGAAAAGAAGCGCAATATTTGCTGTTCTGTTTGGATCGTATTCAATAGACGCTACTTTGCCCGGAATATTTTCCTTATCACGCTTAAAATCGATTACACGATATTTTCTTTTATGGCCTCCGCCTCTTCGTCTTACAGTAATACGACCGTAATTATTACGACCTCCGCTTTTACTCAGCGGCGCGAGCAGACTCTTCAGCGGTCTATCTTTTGACAGTTCCGGATTCACTATAGAGACATAATTTCGTCTCCCCGGAGATGTCGGTTTATAGGTCTTCGTTGTTGCCATTTCAAACCCCGATATTGTGATATTTTAGACAGTAACTCTTAAAAAATAATTAAGAAGAATTTAATTAGATCTGCTCAAGGAAATCGATCTTATGCCCTTCCGAAAGAGTGACTATCGCTTTTTTCCAATCATTACATCGACCAGTTCGCATACCTACACGTTTCTGCTTGCCGTGCATATTAGCAGTGCGAACATTATCAACTTTGACATTAAACAATGTCTCAACAGCGGTCTTTATTTCAATCTTATTAGCTGATGGATTGACCTTAAGGACGACTTGATTATTATTTTCCTGCAGCATCATACCCTTTTCTGTGAGGCATGGTTTTTTTATGACATCGAACAGATTTTTCATGAAAGCAACCTCTCTTCGAGCTGGCCAATTGTTGACTGCAGTAAAATCACATTCTTGTGAAGCAAAATATCATATACGTTCAGTCCGGCGGAAGGCAGAACCTTAAAGCCCGGAACGTTGCGTGAAGATCTCTCCAGAACATCATCATGAGAAGGCACTACGATCAGTGCATTGTCAAGCTCCAGAGTCTTCATGATACCGATAAAATTTTTGGTTTTAATGGCATCCAGTTTAAACTCATCAAGTATGCAGAGTCTTTCCTCAGCCATGCGTGCACTTAAAGCCATTCGCAGGCCAAGTTTTCTGACCTTCTTTGGAAGTTTGTAAGCATAACTTCTAGGCTTAGGACCAAATGTCGTACCGCCACCTCGCCACACAGGCGACCTGCGACTACCTGCACGAGCACGTCCAGTTCCTTTCTGACGATAAGGTTTAGCAGAACTCCCACGCACTTCTGCACGAGTTTTAGTACAGGCAGTCCCTGCCCGCCTATTTGCCATCTGCATTTTGACGATATCATGGAGGACATAGGGTCTTACTTCTACCCCGAAGAGAGAATCATTAAGATCCATCTCCCCCACTTTTTCATTTTTCATGTTTACTATGGTTGATACTGCCATATCAAGGCACCCCCGAAAACTACAAATACAATAACAGTCTTTATTTAGAATAAATCTGCAGTAAACCCTCAATAGAACCAGGAAGAGAACCTTTCAAAACCACAACATTGGCATCTTCTCTGATATCAAGAATCATTACATTTTTTTTCGTGACCAGTTTATTGCCCATCCGACCAGGCATTTTCTTTCCCTTAACAACCCTGCTGGGCCAGGCACTACATCCAATGGAACCTGGAGCACGGTGAAACATGGATCCGTGTGTTGCACGACCACCTTTAAATCCATGCCTTTTAATAACACCCTGGAAACCTCGTCCTTTAGTAATACCGGACACATCGACAATATCTCCAATTTTGAAAATATCGCTGATGTTGATCTCCTGGCCTATTTCATACTGTGAGGAATCATTTACTCTGAATTCCTTAATATGATAAAATCCCCCTTTTCCTCCAGCAGCACAATGTCCTATAGCAGGTTTCGTCATTCTAGATTCTTTTTTTGAACCGAAACCAACCTGGATTGCATTGTAGCCTTCCTTTGCAACACTTTTTGTCTGAAGAACAATACAGGGACCAGCCTCAACCACCGTTACCGGCAGGGCTGTACCCTCTGCCGAATAGACTCGCGTCATTCCGACTTTTTTTCCTAAAATACCTAATGTTTTCGGCATGTTTCCTACCTGAAATTCTTAAGTAAGAAACCAGAAAATCTTTCTTTCCAGCTTCGTTTACGAGCAGAATTAAAGCTCAATTATTTTTATAATTTAATTTCTACATGAACACCGGCTGACAACTCAAGTTTCATCAATGCATCGATGGTCTGCTGGGTTGGCTCGAGAATATCGAGCAATCTGCGATGTGTTCTCATTTCAAAATGTTCACGGGACTTTTTATCTACATGAGGAGAACGAAGTACGCAGTACTTGTTTATCGTAGTCGGTAAAGGAATCGGACCGGCAACAATGGCACCTGTCCGCTTTGCAGTATCAACTATTTCAATAGTAGACTGATCTAACAGTTTATGATCATAGCCTTTCAGCCTGATACGAATTTTTTCTGTCTGTATCATGCTTTATTCCTTATTCAATAATTTCGTTAACAACACCGGCACCTACGGTACGACCACCTTCACGGATTGCAAACCGAAGTCCTGCTTCCATCGCGATGGGGGTAATCAGGTTGCCTTCAATGGTAACATTGTCACCTGGCATTACCATCTCTACTCCCTCGGGAAGATTGACAATTCCGGTTACGTCCGTTGTTCTGAAGTAGAACTGGGGACGATAGCCATTAAAGAACGGGGTATGACGACCACCCTCTTCTTTACTCAATATATAACACTCCGCCTTGAACTTCAGATGTGGAGTTATTGAACCCGGTTTGGCCAAGACCTGACCGCGCTCAATATCTTCCCTCTTGGTTCCGCGGAGAAGAATACCTACATTATCTCCGGCCTGACCCTGATCAAGAATCTTACGGAACATCTCTACGCCGGTTACGGTTGTCTTGACTGTATCCTTGACACCTACGATTTCAATCTCGTCACCAACATTTACAATTCCGCGCTCGATTCGACCAGTGGCTACTGTTCCACGACCTGAAATGGAGAATACATCTTCTACCGGCATCAGGAAGGTCTTGTCAACATCACGCTCTGGCTCGGGAATAAATGCGTCAACAGCATCCATCAGCTCCCAGATGCATTTTGTTGCTGCTTCATCTGTTGGATTCTCCAGAGCTTTCAGGGCACTTCCCTGAATGATTGGTGTGTCATCTCCTGGAAATTCATATTTGTCCAGAAGCTCACGAAGCTCCATATCAACCAGCTCGATCAGCTCTTCATCATCAACCATGTCACATTTGTTCAAGAATACAACCATGGCAGGAACACCTACCTGGCGAGCCAGGAGGATATGCTCACGGGTCTGGGGCATGGGGCCGTCATCGGCTCCTACAACCAAAATAGCACCATCCATCTGGGCTGCACCGGTAATCATATTCTTTATATAGTCAGCATGGCCCGGACAGTCAACATGGGCATAATGCCTGTTTGCTGTCTCGTATTCCACATGAGCTGTTGCGATTGTTATTCCACGCTCTTTTTCTTCAGGCGCTTTATCAATCTCACCGAATGCTGTGGACTGAGCCCAGCCTTTGGTGGCCAGAACAGTCGTTATTGCCGCGGTCAAAGTAGTCTTACCGTGATCAATGTGACCGATTGTTCCGATATTTACATGGGGTTTGGTCCTTTGAAACTTTTCCTTTGCCATCTCGTACTTCCTCTCTGTTTAGGTCGTTTTTAGAGTATACCTTTTACTTTTTGAATAATTTTTCGGGCAATATTTTGTGGCACAGTACCATAAGTGGCAAATTGCATCGTAAAATTAGCCCTGCCTTGGGTCACAGACCTTAAATCTGTTGAATACCCAAACATCTCTGATAAAGCAACCTGGGCAGTAATTACCTGGAAGCCATTTTCACGGCTATCCATTCCATTAATTTTTGCCCGCCTGCTGTTAAGATCGCCTATAACATCTCCAAGAAACTGTTCAGGCAATATTATTTCCACATCCATCAGCGGTTCTAGCAGAACAGGATTTGCTTTTTCAGCAGCTTTCCTAAACGCTATGGAGGTCGCTACACCAAAAGCCTGCTCGGTGGAGTCTTCCTCGTGGTATGAACCACCGGTTAGTGTCACCTGTATGTCAATAACAGGAAAACCTAACAGTGGGCCTCCGTCTTTACATCCCTCTACACCTTTTTGAATAGCCGGGATAAAGGCCTGAGGAATCAATTCCTCGTCAATATCACTCTTGAAGAGAAAACCTCCTCCCCTTTCCAAAGGAGACACTTCAAGTACGACATGACCATACTGCGATTTACCTGTTGCCTGCTGGACGAATTCACCTTCTGCGCTTCCGACGCCTGAAACCGTTTCTTTATAGGCGACCTGCGGAGTTCCAACATTTGCAGCTACTTTAAATTCACGAACGAGGCGATCAACAATAATATCGAGATGCAGTTCGCCCATCCCGGAAATGATTGTCTGTCCGGTCTCCTCATTTATGCTAATCTTAAATGAAGGATCTTCGACAGCCAGTCTGTCCAGAGACTCAAATAATTTCTCTTCGTCAGCCTTACTTTTTGGCTCTATTGCGACACTTATAACCGGTTCCGGGAAGATCATTGTTTCCAGGAGAATATCATCTCCTAATTCACAAAGCGTATCTCCTGTGGTTGTATAACGGAGTCCAATAACAGCCCCGATATCTCCAGGACCTAATTCACGGACTTCTTCACGCTTGTTGGAGTGCATTTTTACAATGCGGCTTATCTTCTCCTGCTTACCTTTCACAGGATTAAAGATTTTGTCGCCGACCTTGAGCATACCCGAGTACACCCGTATATAGGCCAGACTTCCAACAAAAGGATCCGTTGCCAGTTTAAATGCCAGAGCACACAGTTTTTCGCTGGCTCCGGTCTTTCTTGATACAGTCTCGCCTTGACTATTTACACCTTCAACAGGAGGAATATCTGTTGGTGAGGGCAGATACGCTATAACAGCATCAAGCAGCGGTTGCACCCCTTTATTCTTAAAGGCACTTCCACACATTACAGGGACGATGTCCAAAGCCAACGTAGCCTTCCGGACAGCCCGCTGCAGATCCTGTGCTGAGACAGGTTGCTCTTCCAGATATTTTTCCATGACCCCATCATCGAAGTCGGCCAGCTTCTCGATGAGCGTCAGTTGTGCAGCCGTGAATATTTCTCTAAGATCCTCAGGGATAGGTTGCTCGGTGATCTTCACCCCCCGGGTTTCTTCGTCAAAAAGCAGCATCGTTCCACTGATAAGATCAATGATGCCGCGAAAACTATCTTCTTTACCGACAGGAAGTTGCAATGCAACGGGGTTAGCCCCAAACCTGTCGGTAATCATATGGATGCAGCGCTCAAAATCAGCACCCGTACGATCCATTTTGTTAACAAAAGCAATACGGGGTATTGCATATTTGTCAGCCTGGTGCCATACCGTCTCTGACTGGGGCTCAACACCACCAACTGCGCAGAAGACAGCAACCACACCATCTAAAACCCGGAGACATCGTTCTACCTCAATGGTAAAATCAACATGACCAGGCGTGTCAATTATATTTATCCGATGGTCCTTCCATTCACAGGTTGTTGCCGCAGATGTGATCGTGATACCGCGTTCCTGCTCCTGCTCCATCCAGTCCATAACAGCTGCGCCGTCATGAACTTCACCCATCTTATGGGTTCTACCGGTATAAAAAAGTATTCTTTCGGTAGTAGTAGTCTTGCCCGCATCTATGTGGGCCATAATTCCGATATTGCGCAATCGCGCCAAAGAGATGTTTTTTGCCACCTTTTCCACCTATAACCAACATCTCAGCTTTTCAGAATCCTTTACAACCTGTATCACCTGTCTGAAAAATCATGCGACTATAGTCAACAGATTTCAAATTGTCAAACAGAGATATGAAAATATTTACCACCTGTAATGAGCAAATGCCTTATTGGCCTCTGCCATACGATGGGTATCTTCACGCTTTTTCACCGCCGATCCACGATTCGAATAGGCATCCATCAGCTCGGCTGCCAGCTTCTCACCCATGGAACGTCCGCTTCTACTCTTTGAAAAATCAACGAGCCAACGGATTGCCAATGCATTGCGTCGTTCAGGCCTGACTTCGATGGGCACCTGATAGGTAGCACCACCAACACGCCGGGACTTCACTTCGACTTTTGGTCTGACATTATCCATTGCTTTCTCAAAGACGTCCATAGGGCTGTCTTCCGTGATCTTCGCTTCCATGATATCCATGGCATCGTAAAAGATTCTAAGCGCTACACTCTTCTTACCTTGAACCATAATTCCATTGATGAACTTAGTCACAAGAACACTATTATAGCGGGAATCAGGGATGATTTGCCTTTTGGCAACAACTCTACGTCTGGGCATTCTCTTTCAGCTCCTTAACACTGTGCTAATATGGCACTTATTTCGGTCGTTTAGCACCGTATTTAGATCGACCTTGCCTTCGGTCAGATACCCCGAGGGTGTCGAGTGTTCCACGAATAACATGATACCGAACACCTGGAAGATCTTTCACCCTGCCACCCCTGATCAATACCACGGAATGCTCCTGAAGGTTATGACCTATTCCAGGAATATACGATGTCACTTCAATACCGTTTGTCAACCTCACCCTTGCAACCTTTCTCAATGCCGAGTTAGGTTTCTTAGGAGTAGTGGTATATACTCTGACACACACTCCACGTCTTTGAGGGCAAGCCTGGAGAGCCGGTGTATTTGTTTTCTTTACCGACTTTTTCCTGCCGTGCCGTACCAGTTGGTTGATGGTGGGCATTGATTATTTCTCCTAAAAAAACTTAATATTTATTTCAACAAACTCTCGGTCACCCGGAGTCATCTTAGAATTTGCAAAAGCCATTTATATACCCTGCAAAATACCATGTGTCAAGTAATAATTGTTACACTATCGATCTTCACAAACTATTCACCAGCACATGCAGCTCTTGCTGCAGAATGAGTGTTCGCATTCAAAAAGAAGCAACTTTACAGGTGCGTTGACTAATCCAGAGCATACCGATCAAGCCCAGTTCCGGCAGGAACCAGACGACCCATGATGACATTCTCTTTTAACCCTCTCAGGTAATCCACCTTTCCACACATTGCAGCATTGGTCAGGACCTTTGTTGTTTCCTGGAATGATGCAGCGGAAATAAAGCTGTCTGTACTCAATGATGCCTTAGTGACACCGAGAAGTATTGGTTCGGCAACAGCAGGCTTACTTCCCTTCTGAAGAAGTATTTCATTTTCTTCATTAAACTTCCACCATTCAACCTGCTCACCCATCATAAAAGTACTGTCACCAACACTGGTGATCTGGACTCGACGTAACATCTGGCGAACAATAACTTCGATATGCTTATCGTTTATCTTTACACCCTGAAGGCGATATACTTCCTGTATTTCGTTAACCAGGAACTTGGCCAGCTGCTTCACACCCATTACCCTCAGGATATCGTTTGGATCCTGCGATCCGTCCATTAGAGCTTCACCAGCTTTCACATAATCTCCCTCGTGGACACTGATGTGTTTACCCTTGGGGATCAGGTACTCTTTGGGCTCACCATATTCCGGAGTAATAACGACACGTTTTTTACCTTTCAGGTCTTTCCCGTAACTGACCCGCCCATCAATTTCAGTAATTACAGCGAGCTCTTTTGGTTTTCTAACTTCAAAAAGCTCTGCAACCCTGGGAAGACCACCGGTAATATCCTTCGTTTTAGTTGTCTCACGCGGAATCTTACCCAGAACCATACCGGGCTTGACCTCCTGGCCCTCTTCTACGGAAATAATTGTTCCGACAGGCAAGGAATAACGGGCTGGCGTGCCAGTCTTCGGCAGCTTTAACGTTGTTTTCCCTTTATCAGACTTAAGGGAAATACGTGGATTAAGCGCCGAGACCTTTGACTGAATGACAACAGAACTTGACCTGCCGGTAATGGGGTCAACACGCTCCTGCATGGTGACACCTTCAACAATATCCCCAAATTTTGCAATACCGCCAATTTCACTGACAATTGGTATCGTGTAAGGATCCCAGTTGGCAATCAGGCCGTTTGGTTCAACTTCACCACCATCATCAACATGAAGAACTGCACCATAGGTCATGGAATATCGCTCGCGCTCCCGGCCCTTGGCTCCAAGAACACTGACCTCACCGTTACGATTCATAACAACCAACTTACCCTGGTCATTAGCAACACAATGCAGATCCTGATATTTTATTGTACCGCCATGCTGAGATCTGACTTCAGCCTGCTCGACGCTCCTGCTTGCCGTACCACCGATATGAAACGTTCTCATTGTCAGCTGGGTTCCAGGCTCACCAATGGACTGGGCAGCAATAATACCAACAGCTTCTCCAATATTTACCATGTGGCCGCGCCCGAGATCCCTTCCGTAACATTTAATACATACGCCACGTTTGGATCGGCAGGTCAACACGGAACGAATCTGCACCCGATCAATTCCAGCATCTTCAATAATTTTAACCTTATCTTCTGTTATCTCCTCGTTTGCCATGGTTATAACTTCGTCTGTAAACGGATCAACAACATCTTCAAGGGCAACCCTTCCGAGAATACGCTCACCAACTTTTGTGATAATCTCACCACCTTCAATAAGCGGCTCGGCGGTAATACCATCGATGGTACCACAATCTGGTTCAATAATGGTTGAATCCTGGGCAACATCCACAAGCCGACGGGTCAGATAACCAGAGTTTGCCGTCTTCAGAGCGGTATCAGCAAGACCCTTACGGGCACCGTGAGTAGAAATGAAATACTCCAGAACATTAAGGCCTTCCCTGAAATTTGCTTTAATGGGAGACTCGATAATTGCTCCCGATGGTTTTGCCATCAGTCCGCGCATACCTGCCAGCTGCCTGATCTGGTCCTTGCTACCCCTTGCACCGGAGTCAGCCATAATAAAGATCGCATTGAAACTGGGCGTCTCAATCATCTCATTTTTCTTGTTGCGGATGTATTGTACGCTCAATTCATTCATCATCTCCTGGGCAACATTATCAGTTGCCCGGGACCATATATCGACAACCTTGTTATATTTCTCACCCGAAGTAATCAATCCATGACTATACTGCTGCTCAACGTCCATGACTTCATTTTCGGATTTTGCCAGAATTTCTTCTTTTCGCACAGGAATGGCCATATCATTAATACATATGGAGATAGAAGCCTTTGTCGCAAATTCATACCCCATATCCTTCAGGCGATCAGCAAGAATAACCGTCTCCTTGGTGCCCGCATGACGATAGGTAAAATCAATCAACTGAGCGAGAGATTTTTTGGTCATGACCTTATTGACAGCATCAAAAGGAATATCAGATGGCAGAAGTTCTCCAATCAGAACACGACCTACAGTAGTATCAACAAGTTTGCCGTCAATACGTACCCTGACTTTTGCCTGAAGGGAAACCTTATCGTAATCATAGGCAATGCGGGCTTCAGCAGGAGATGAAAAAATCTTGCCTTCACCCTTGGCGAGCAGACGCTCCCTGGTCATATAATACAGGCCAAGGACGATATCCTGACTTGGGATAATAACGGGCTCACCATTGGCAGGAGACAGAATATTGTTTGTAGACATCATCAATACTCTAGCTTCCACCTGCGCTTCCACAGTCAAAGGAAGATGAACCGCCATCTGGTCGCCATCAAAGTCAGCATTAAACGCTGAACATACCAGCGGGTGGAGCTGAATAGCCTTTCCTTCAATAAGAACGGGTTCAAAAGCCTGCATACCGAGACGATGAAGGGTTGGGGCCCTGTTGAGAATAATGGGGTACTCCTTAACAACCTCTTCAAGAACGTCCCATACTTCTTTCACACCTTTCTCTACCATTTTCCGGGCGCTTTTGATGGTGGTAACATACCCATGCATCTCGAGCTTATTGTAGATAAAAGGCTTAAAGAGCTCCAGGGCCATTTTCTTTGGAAGGCCACACTGATGCAGACGAAGGTGGGGACCAACGACAATAACCGTCCTGCCTGAATAATCAACACGCTTACCAAGCAGGTTCTGGCGGAAACGCCCCTGCTTTCCTTTAAGCATATCACTGAGAGACTTCAGAGGTCTCCGGTTCGGCCCTGTAATAACTTTACCGCGCCGACCATTATCAAAAAGAACATCGACAGCTTCCTGAAGCATCCTTTTTTCATTACGGATAATGATTTCAGGGGCATCAAGTTCCAGAAGTCGCTTTAATCGATTGTTACGATTGATTACCCGACGATAGAGATCATTGAGATCTGAGGTGGCAAAACGTCCGCCTTCAAGGGGAACCAGGGGACGAAGGTCAGGTGGAAGAACGGGAATGACATCAAGAATCATCCACTCGGGCTTATTGCCGGAATCACGAAATCCTTCTACAACATTGAGCCTTTTGGCCAGTTTTT
The DNA here is from genome assembly GCA_014382295.1 of Candidatus Desulfobia pelagia. Classification (GTDB taxonomy): domain Bacteria; phylum Desulfobacterota; class Desulfobulbia; order Desulfobulbales; family SURF-16; genus Desulfobia; species Desulfobia pelagia. The sequence continues at coordinate 35,617 of JACNJZ010000171.1, forward strand.
TCCTTTTGGCCTCTGACCCTGTTGTCCGCATTTCTTCACGCAATTCTTCGGAAAGCGGTGCCAAATCGAGATTTTTCAGGATATTTTTAATTGCTGCGGCACCTATACCAACAGTGAACTTCCCGGGATATTCTTCCCTATTCTGGCGGTACTGCTCTTCATTCATCAAGGTGCCTGTCTTTGGCGCAGGCTCCTCTGAAGTAACAACCACATAGGAATCGAAATACAGAACCTTTTCCAGCTCCTTGAGGGTCATATCACAGAGATTGCCGATCTTGCTGGGCAGACTCTTCAAAAACCAGATATGAGCGACAGGGGAAGCGAGCTCAATATGGGCGAGACGCTCCCTTCTGACTTTGGATTGAATGACTTCAACGCCGCATTTTTCACAAATAACACCGCGATGCTTCATGCGCTTATATTTACCGCAGTTGCATTCGTAATCCTTAACCGGCCCGAAAATTTTGGCACAGAAAAGCCCATCACGTTCAGGCTTAAAAGTCCGGTAATTAATAGTTTCCGGTTTCTTCACCTCACCGTGAGACCAGTCATGAATCTTGTCAGGTGAAGCAAGAGAGATTCGAACCGATTCAAATTTAAGAGGATTTTTTTCTTTGGTGAAAAAGCTGAAGAGTTCTTCCACGGTCACACCTTTTTTTTAAATGATAATTTATATTGAATAATTGATATTTTTTTCAATTATGTATTATTCGTCTAACAACTCCATATCGAGACATAAGCCCTGAAGTTCTTTAATCAGTACATGAAACGATTCCGGCAAACCAGCTGTAAGAAAATTATTGCCCTTGACAATTTTCTCATACATTTTGGTTCTTCCGGCCACATCATCTGACTTAACAGTAAGAAACTCCTGCAGGGTATAGGCGGCACCATAGGCTTCCATTGCCCAGACCTCCATCTCTCCAAGTCGCTGGCCGCCAAACTGAGCCTTTCCTCCCAGTGGCTGTTGGGTCACCAGAGAATATGGCCCTGTGGAGCGAGCATGAATCTTATCATCAACCAAATGATGGAGTTTCAAGAAATACATGGTACCCACTGTAACGGGATTCTCAAACTTCTCTCCCGACAGACCATCGTACAGAGTTGTTTGACCAACTTCTTCGCAGCCGGCTTCAACAAGCAGATTGCGTATTTCACCCTCATGAGCGCCATCGAATACTGGTGTTGCCATATGAACACCAACTTCCATGTTCCTGGCCACCTGAAGAATCTCATCATCAGACAATCCATCTGTCAGACGTTTATATTCGTCTTTGGAGTATATCTTCTGAAGTTTCTTCTTTACGGCATCTATCTCATATTTTTCAGCCAATTCCTGAAGCTGCTTACCGAGCTGTTTTGCCGCTCTGCCCAGATGCACTTCAAGAACCTGTCCAACGTTCATACGAGATGGAACGCCCAGCGGATTCAAAACAATATCCACGCTGGTACCGTCAGCAAAATAAGGCATGTCTTCTTCCGGCAGGATTCGGGAGACAACACCCTTGTTTCCATGCCGACCGGCCATCTTATCACCCACAGCAAGCTTACGCTTGGTGGCAATGTATATTTTAACCATCTTGATGACACCAGGAGGAAGATCATCACCCTTCCTGAGCCTTTTTATCCTGACCTCATAACGATCTTTGACCTGCTTGACCTGCCTGTCATAGCGTTCATATAAAAGCTCAACTTCTCCTTCGAGTTTCTCTCGATGAGTATAATCAAGTCTTTTTATTGAACTGAGAGGAAGTTTCTCCAGCAATTCCAGATTTATTTTGCCGCCTTCTTCGAGAAGTTCTGTGCCATTCTTAGACAAAACAGCCGAATTGACTTTTTCCTTAGCCAGAATTTCTGCAAGATTATTACGAACCGCTTTTTTGAGACAATTGACCTCATCGTCAAGATCTCGCTGGAGTCTGGCAATTTCAACTTCTTCAATCGCCAGGGCCCGCTCATCTTTATCTACACCTTTGCGGGAAAAGACCTTGGCATCAATGATAACCCCCTCGACTCCCGGGGGAACTCTCAGGGAAGTGTCCTTTACATCCCCTGCTTTTTCACCGAAAATAGCACGAAGCAGTTTCTCTTCAGGGGACAGCTGGGTTTCTCCCTTGGGAGTAACCTTACCAACCAGCGTGTCGCCGGCCCTAACCTCAGCACCAATACGGACAACACCACTATCGTCCAGATTGCGCAGGCTTTCCTCGCTGACGTTGGGAATATCCCGGGTAATCTCTTCCTTGCCCAGTTTTGTATCACGGGCTACAGTTTCAAACACCTCAATATGCAGAGATGTATATGTATCTTTTTTGAGGAGTTTCTCACTTACCAGGATTGAATCTTCAAAGTTATAGCCACGCCATGGCATAAAAGCGATGGTAACATTCTTGCCAAGTGCCAGTTCACCTTTTTCCACTGCAGGACCATCAGCAAGAATATCATCCTTACTGACACGCTGACCAGGAAGAACAACAGGTGCCTGGGTAAAACAGGTTGACTGATTTGACTTTCTATACTTATCGAGCCGGTACACTCCTATACCCGTATCAAACCCGTCTATACCAGCTTTATCATAGCGAACGACTACTCTATTGGCATCTACCTCTTCGATGACACCATCACCACCGGCGAGAAGGCATACCCCGGAATCTCTGGCTACGGTTGCCTCCATACCTGTTCCAATAACAGGAGCTTCAGTGCGCAGCAAAGGAACACCCTGACGCTGCATGTTGGAGCCCATGAGGGCCCTGTTCGCATCATCATTGTCAAGAAATGGAATCATGGATGCGGCAACACTGACTAACTGGTTAGGAGAAATGTCCATTGATGTTATATCATCAGTCTTGACAAAGACAACTTCACCCTCCTGACGAGCAATCAGATTGTCAGCGACAAGTTTGCCATCAGCATCAACCTCAGCAGTTGCAGGAACAACTATCTCATTCTTTTCCTTGAGAGCAGAAACGTATACAACCTCATCGGTAAGTTTGCGGTCAACAACCTTTCTCAGCGGGGTTTCAATAAAACCATACTCATTCACCTTGGCATAGGAGGCAAGTGAAACGATAAGACCAATATTCGGCCCCTCAGGTGTTTCAACAGGACAAATTCTGCCATAATGAGTTGGATGAACATCTCGAACCTCAAATCCAGCTCTCTCCCTGGACAATCCGCCAGGTCCAAGAGCACTGAGGCGCCGCTTATGAGTTACCTCGGAAAGCGGATTCGTCTGATCCATGAACTGGGACAATTGACTGGTACCAAAAAACTCTTTGATTGCAGCAGTAATTGGCTTTGGATTAATCAAATCATGGGGCATGAGAGTTTCAACTTCCTGCAGACTCATCCGTTCACGGATAGCCCTCTCCATGCGTACAAGTCCCATCCTGTATTGATTCTCCACCAACTCGCCAACAGTACGCACGCGACGATTACCAAGATGATCAATATCGTCAACAGGCCCCTGTGCATCTTTCAGACGCAGAAGATACCTGACAGCACCCATAATATCTTCTTTAGTCAGTGTTCTTACTTCAATATCAGTATCCAAACCAAGTTTGGCATTAATTTTAAAACGGCCAACCACAGACAGGTCATACGTTTCTGGATTAAAGAAAAGATTTTCGAAAAATTTATCCGCGACTTCAAGAGTCGGTGGACTGCTTGGCCTCAATCGACGATAGAGTTCCAACAAGGCTTCTTCAGATGTGGTTGCCTTGTCCAGTGCCAGGGTTTTACGGAATGAATCCGAAACCTTGATGCCGTCAATATGAAGAACTTCAAGAGTAACAACCCCGGCGGCTGTCATTGCCTCAATCGCCTCTTCTGTCAACTCTCCATTACCGGGCACAATCACTTCGCCGGTGGCAGGATCAACAATATCATCAAGGACGATGGCACCTATAAGGTTCTCAAGTTCAACATCAAAAGTATCAATCCCTGCCTTATGTAGTTTTGCAGCGGCAGTTTTACTGATTTTACGGTTTTTCTTAACAAGAATTTCACCGTTTTCAGGATCGATCAAATCATGCTGGATTCTGTGACCCACCATGAGTTGGGGGTCTACGGTTTTGCGGATTGAATTCTTTCCAAAAGAAATTTTCTCTGTATCGTAAAAATAACGAAGTAATTCCTTTCCGCTATAACCCAATGCTTTCAACAGGGTGCTGACCGGAAACTTACGCCTTCGGTCAATACGAACATACAGCACATCTTTTGAATCAAATTCCAGGTCAACCCATGAGCCGCGAACAGGGATAATCCTGGCTGAGTAAAGAAGTTTCCCGGTGGAATGAGTTTTACCGCTGTCATGTGCATAAAAGAGGCCAGGTGAACGCTGCAACTGACTGACAATAACTCGTTCGGTGCCATTAATGACAAAAACACCGGTCTTCGTCATCAGGGCAATAGAACCGAGATAAACAGACTGTTCCTTTATATCTCTAATGCTCTGGACCTCAGTTTCCGGATCCACATCATAGGTGACAAGACGAACAGTTAATTTTATGGGAACCTCGTATGACATGCCGCGCTCAACACATTCCTCAACAGTATATTTCGGTTCCCCAAAAGTATAGTTGACAAACTCCATCGAGCACACACCGTTAAAATCCTGTATCGGAAAGACAGATTTGTAAACGCCTTGCAGGCCAATATCTTCTCTCTCATCAGGGTCCACATCCATCTGAAGAAATTTTTCAAATGACTGCTGCTGCATGGCAATAAGATGCGGCTTCTCCACAACCTCGCCGATTTTAGCAAAACTCTTTCTGACTCGTTTATTGAGCTTCATGAAGCAAAATCCTTGTCTCTGAATCTCTGATTTTGTTCCTGGTCTTTTCAGATTTTTCTTTTTAAACTGACCAGGTATTTCGTTATGAACACTAGGTATAAAACTATATTTAGGTACAGGAGGGGGGAGCTGACTATGGTCACCCCAGACAGCTGTAATTATTTTTTTACCGGTACGCGTTTCCTGGCAAGACAGATACAGTCACAGAAAATGGACTGGAGACCACAATGGATCTTCTTCATTACTCTGGAAAACGCAATATAACGCTACAGGAAAATCCCCTCCTGTAACGTTATATTTCTAGTTTTTCATGATGTCTGGACTCAGACATCATGAAAAACTATTGTGAAACAATGCTACTATTTAACCTCTACACTACCACCAGCAGCTTCAATTTTGGCTTTGATATCTGCAGCTTCATCTTTGGAAACACCCTCTTTTATTGGTGATGGAGCTTCTTCAACCAAGGCTTTCGCCTCTTTAAGGCCAAGAGAAGTAATGGCACGAACTTCCTTGATAACACCAATCTTCTTCTCACCTGCTCCAGTGAGAATAACATCAAATTCTGTTTGCTCTTCTGCAGCTGCAACATCCCCGCCGGCAGCTGGTCCTGCTGCAGCGACAGCCATAGGTGCTGCGGCAGAAACACCAAATTTCTCTTCCATTTCCTTTACGAGCTCGGAAAGGTCAAGAACAGTCATATTCGCAATAAATTCAATTACATCGTCTTTTGTTACAGCCATGGTTTTATTCCTCCAATTATTTCTTCAATAAAATTAGTTAGTTTCTTGCTCTTTCTTGTCTTTAATAGCCTGAATTGTATATACCATACTTCTTGGTATAGCACTGAGGACCTGGACAAGACTTGTGGGAACAGCATTCATTACAGAAAGAAGCGTAGCCAGCATAACCTCTTTAGACGGCAACTTAGAAAGTGCAACGAGATCATCTGGTGAAAGAGCTTTTCCTTCAAGAGCACCGCATCGAATTTCAAGCTCCGGATGACTCTTGGCAAATTCAGTCAATATTTTTGCCGGAGCAACAGGATCCGCATAGGAAACTGTCAGAGCAGTGGTACCCTTGAGATGATCAAGAACAACTTCGAAAGGTGTTCCATCAACAGCTCTGCGCAGAAGCGTATTCTTGGCCACACGAATTTCGGCATTATTTTTTTTCAACTCACGCCGCAGTTCCTGAAAAGAAGCAACAGTCAGCCCCTTGTAATCTGTTACGATAGCAATCGTAGCATTATCAAGCTTGCTGTTCAAATCTTCAACAACTGCAGCCTTTTCATTACGATTCAAATTTCATTCCTCCTTTACTATCCATAGTTTATTAATTGTCTCCATAGTGTTCCGTTACAATCTGCATCAAGACAAAAAGATTGGAACATAATGATTCTTCCCTTAACCATCAGGTAAAGTTATCAGTGTCGAAAGGAGGAGACGCGTTCGCAAAGAATAAAACATTCATGAGTGGAGCAAATCACTTGGCGAACAAAGATGGTATTGGTTTCAATACCATAGCGCTAGACGTTTATTATGAAGTACGTGTCTCTGCAGGCCCTTCCGGCTTAGGCACTTCTGCACCTGCGGTCTTCGACAACCAATATATTTTACAAAGCATATCCGTTGAAACGGATATGCTCATTTCTGAACCTATTTAAAAAGAGACCGCAGCTCAAGAGTATCAAGCTTAATACCTGGTCCCATAGTACTCGAAATACTAACACCTTTAAGGTAAATACCCTTAGAAGACGAAGGTTTGAGTTGGATTATCTTCTCAACAAAGGAAAGAAGATTTTCCCTCAATTTGCCTGCACCAAAAGATGCTTTGCCAACCATGGAATGGACAATTCCAGCTTTATCAGCCTTGAAGTCAACTTTACCGGCTTTGATATCTCCGACAACCTTGCTGACATCAAAAGTAACTGTTCCAAGTTTTGCATTGGGCATCATTCCACGAGGCCCGAGAACACGGCCAATTTTTCCGACGGTACCCATCATATCAGGGGTAGCAATGGTTTTATCAAATTCAATCCAGCCTTCCTTGATTTTATCGACAAACTCATCGCCACCGGCGTAATCCGCGCCGGCATCAAGAGCTTCCTGCACCTTCTCGCCTTTTGCAAAGACAAGAACACGCTCTTTTTTACCGGTACCATTAGGTAATACAACTGTACTTCTAACCATCTGGTCTGCGTGACGAGGGTCAACGCCGAGTTTGATTGCAACATCAATGGACTCGTCAAACTTTGTATAACAACCCTGCAGCAATGTATCCAGCGCTTCATCCACTGTATATTTTTTAGTGCTGTCTATGACTGCCGCTACTTTCGTGTATTTCTTTCCGTGTCTTGCCATCGTTACTTACCTTTTCTAGGTCTATACTATTGTACTTTCCGTTAAATGTGAGGCCTGGCATTGCATAACAAGCTAAAAGCCCAGGAAGTTCCTCTTCAAATCAGTCTACAATTGTAATACCGCAACTTTTTGCAGTACCAGCAACTATGCTGATTGCCGCATCTATATCATTGGCATTCAAGTCTGGAAGCTTCACTTCAGCAATAGACTTGAGCTGCGCTCTTGTGATTTTTGCAACACGCTCTCTTTTAGGATTACTGGAGCCCTTTTTCAATTTCAACGCCTTAAACAAAAGAGTTGAAGCTGGTGGAGTTTTGGTAATAAAGGAAAAAGAACGATCTGCATACACAGTTATGACGGCCGGGATAATTGTATCGCCTTCATTCTGTGTTTTTGCATTATAGGCCTTGCAAAACTCCATGATATTTACACCATGCTGTCCTAAAGCAGGTCCAATAGGAGGGGATGGATTTGCCTTCCCTGCTGCAATTTGTAATTTTATATATCCTGTAATTTTCTTTGCCATAACCTATGATCTCCGGATCTTCTTATCGTGTTACAAACAGTATACACTGTACGTTTTATTAAAAATGAAAAAGGTAGCTGTAACCTCAACGTGAGGTTTTTACCCTTTAGTCACCTGGACAAACTCTAGTTCAACAGGGGTTTGACGCCCAAAAATACTGACCATGACACGAACCCTTCCCTTATCAGGATACACCGTTTCAACCACACCCTGAAAGTTGGAGAACGGTCCGTCAATGACCCGTACATCATCGCCTTCTTCATACATTACTTTTGGCTTCGGCCGTGCAGCCCCATCCTGGATTCGACCGATAATTTTCATTGCATCTTCATCCGGCAACGGCTCAGGATCAAGATCATTGCCGACAAAACCGGTAACCTTTGGCGTATCGCGAACAGTATGCCAGGTTTCGTCATTCAAATCGACATTGATGAGTATGTAGCCAGGGAAGAACTTCCGGGAAGAAGTTTTTTTTGATCCCTTAATCATCTCAACGACTTGCTCAGTAGGAACCAGGATTTCACCGAACATCTCTTCCTGGCCGGATTTCTTAATCCGATCAAGAAGTGCTGTTTGAACCTTTTCCTCAAAACCTGAATATGTATGAAGTATGTACCAGCGCAGTGCCATTTTTATTTAATACCTTTACCTAAACCTGCTATTTTATAACCAGTCCGATTAACTTACCCAAGAGAAGATCAACGGTACCAAGGTAAAAGGAGACCATGAAAACAAGAAGAACAACGACACCAGTGGTTGCCATGGTATGTTTTTTATCCGGCCAGGCTATCTTATTGAATTCATTCTTAACTTCCTGAGAGAACTCACTGATACGGGAAAGTTCGAATTTTGATCCAGGCTCGGCGTTTTTATCAGCTTGCGTGACTTTTTTCATTGATTTTGTGCTTTTATTTATAGCCATTTCGAGCTGTGATCATACGTTTCAACAGCCACCCAATACAGTTTTGTATTAGTGCCAAATGGCAGGCCAGGAGGGATTCGAACCCCCAGCCCTCGGATTTGGAGTCCGACGCTCTACCAATTAGAGCTACTGGCCTGCATGTATTATTTTTTACCTTCTTTGTGCAAAGTATGTGTTTTACAAAAACGACAGTACTTTTTCAGCTCCAGTTTCTGTGGAGATTTTCTTTTATTTTTTGTCGTTGTGTAATTTCGCTGTTTACACTCTGTGCACCCTAAGGTGATAATATCTCTCATAACAATTCTATATAAGTTAAATAAAGTTAAATAAATGTGAACCGGACTGAATAAAGCTGACAGAGGTCAAATAGTAATTTTATTTACCAAAAACCCTGTCTCCATAATGGATTTTATTCAATAATTTCGTTAACAACACCGGCACCTACGGTACGACCACCTTCACGGATTGCAAACCGAAGTCCTGCTTCCATCGCGATGGGGGTAATCAGGTTGCCTTCAATGGTAACATTGTCACCTGGCATTACCATCTCTACTCCCTCGGGAAGATTGACAATTCCGGTTACGTCCGTTGTTCTGAAGTAGAACTGGGGACGATAGCCATTAAAGAACGGGGTATGACGACCACCCTCTTCTTTACTCAATATATAACACTCCGCCTTGAACTTCAGATGTGGAGTTATTGAACCCGGTTTGGCCAAGACCTGACCGCGCTCAATATCTTCCCTCTTGGTTCCGCGGAGAAGAATACCTACATTATCTCCGGCCTGACCCTGATCAAGAATCTTACGGAACATCTCTACGCCGGTTACGGTTGTCTTGACTGTATCCTTGACACCTACGATTTCAATCTCGTCACCAACATTTACAATTCCGCGCTCGATTCGACCAGTGGCTACTGTTCCACGACCTGAAATGGAGAATACATCTTCTACCGGCATCAGGAAGGTCTTGTCAACATCACGCTCTGGCTCGGGAATAAATGCGTCAACAGCATCCATCAGCTCCCAGATGCATTTTGTTGCTGCTTCATCTGTTGGATTCTCCAGAGCTTTCAGGGCACTTCCCTGAATGATTGGTGTGTCATCTCCTGGAAATTCATATTTGTCCAGAAGCTCACGAAGCTCCATATCAACCAGCTCGATCAGCTCTTCATCATCAACCATGTCACATTTGTTCAAGAATACAACCATGGCAGGAACACCTACCTGGCGAGCCAGGAGGATATGCTCACGGGTCTGGGGCATGGGGCCGTCATCGGCTCCTACAACCAAAATAGCACCATCCATCTGGGCTGCACCGGTAATCATATTCTTTATATAGTCAGCATGGCCCGGACAGTCAACATGGGCATAATGCCTGTTTGCTGTCTCGTATTCCACATGAGCTGTTGCGATTGTTATTCCACGCTCTTTTTCTTCAGGCGCTTTATCAATCTCACCGAATGCTGTGGACTGAGCCCAGCCTTTGGTGGCCAGAACAGTCGTTATTGCCGCGGTCAAAGTAGTCTTACCGTGATCAATGTGACCGATTGTTCCGATATTTACATGGGGTTTGGTCCTTTGAAACTTTTCCTTTGCCATGATCCTTACTCCTCAGACTAATGTTGACGTTTTCATTGAAGACTGTGCCGCAACAACGTTTTTTTTGCTCCACTGGAGCTCACGACCGGATTTGAACCGGTGACCTCTTCCTTACCAAGGAAGTGCTCTACCTCCTGAGCTACGTGAGCCTTGGTCATAAAAAAAAGAGGGGTTTCCAGGCCCACAAGCATCATTGGACAGGAGAAGCCCCAAACTTTATGCTACGATGGAGCGGGAAACGGGTCTCGAACCCGCAACCCTCAGCTTGGAAGGCTGATGCTCTACCAATTGAGCTATTCCCGCTGACTGCAATGAAGAATTTCATACAATAAATCCTTCAATAATAAATGGTGGAGGGGGGAGGATTCGAACCTCCGAAGGCGTCGCCGACAGATTTACAGTCTGTTCCCTTTGGCCACTCGGGAACCCCTCCTCGCCAGAAATCAAAACGCAAAAAAACAAAACAGTTAAAAACCACTGCTTTTTCCTTTTCTTCAATGATTTCTGTATGTTCCATGGAGCTGGCGATGGGACTCGAACCCGCAACCTGCTGATTACAAGTCAGCTGCTCTACCAATTGAGCTACGCCAGCTGAAACCGAAACACCGTAATCGCTTCGTCACAAAAAATCAACCATTTTTTTCATGGTTCATTTTAACCGGAGACAAAGCGCTACGGTGTTCTAACAGTACTATCGCCAGTTTGAACAGCTACATTCAAAGCTGTGATAAACAAAAACTATTCTTCGCTTTTTACAACAAAGGAACTTTCTCTATATTTCTCAAATGCCATAGCAAAAGTACGATACACCAGGTGAGCGAATTTTGTGTACGGCATATACAGGAAGAGCATCAAAACAGAAACAAGATGCAGATAGTAGAAAAAATATGCCAGTGCAGGAATTCCGATCAGGCGGCTTAATTCAGCAGCAAGTCCTGTGACGCCGACAGCCATGATCTCATAAATAAGGAACCAGTCATAATATGTTGCAGTTGTTCCCTCTTCAGCCTCCATGGCAGACCTGTTGGCCCATAGGATACCGATACCAACAATCATTGCAATAGCACTGACATTTGCCAGAATCTTAACCGGATTCATAAGGCTCATAGGACCATGAAGAGAAGGATAAATGAGTCCGAGTACGTCTTGTGCAAAAGCACTGTAGGCTGTCACAATGAGCAAGCCGATGAAGGACAGAACAAGAGGAAGATGCCCCTTTACCCTGTTGATATTTGTTTTACACTCTCTGAAACGTGTGTGCTGAATAATCTCCTGTACAGACGGCCAGAGAAACTCTTTCACGAACTGGTTTACTGAAGGCCTGTATTGAGCCGTAACATTATGCTGTTTCTCCATTGCCTTCCACATTGAGGATACACCCTTATATGCAGAAAAAACTGCCAAACCGGCAGCCGGCAGCATGATGATATCAATAAAGAAAACATTTTTTGCCAGCCATCTGAAATCCCAATGACCAAAAAAGTGACCGAAGCCGTACTGACCAAGATCTGCGGAACTGGGAAGATGCATTCCTCCGGAAATAAACCAGACAACCAGAACTATTAACGCAGGGAGTCCTATGGTCAACGGCAGGTTCTTTGAACTGCTTACCATTTTTGCAAGTCCGGATGGAAATCCGTAATGGGTATACATGTAAGCACGGATAGCACCAAGTACATCGCCCGGCTTTGCACCACGCGGGCAGTATGCGGTACAATCTCCACACTGGTGACACAACAGGACATCAGGATCAGCGACCAGTTTTTCTTTAAGCCCCCATTGCGCCCAAATCATTTCCTTTCTGGGGAACGGTTTGGTATCAGTAGACAATGGACAAACCACTGAGCACGTGGCACATTGATAGCATTTTTTCAGCGTGTCACCGCCAGCGCTCTTCATATACTTTATGAAGTCTAAATCAGGATTCACCTTCATTTTCTCAACTCCTCTTCCAGTTAGCCCGGTATTCGCTGCCAACCGGTGCCCGTTATTTCTTCAAATACAAAAATCGTATGGCGGCTAAGCCGCCATACGACATTACACTCAACTTATGTCTAAAAACCTTTAAATGGATTTGGTCCAAGTGCAAGAATCTCTTCAACGAACTCATCCAGAATAGCAGGAACCGTATCGTAATCGGTAATAGCGATCTGCTTCATGGCACAACGCTCCGGCTCAAGACCGAGCTGGCCAAGGGTTTCACCAATATTATCCATACGTTTATTGGCAATTTCACTGCCTTTGACAAAATGGCACTGGTAATCATCGCCGTATTTACAACCGAGAAGAATTGCACCGTCCATACCCGAAGACATGGCATCTTTAATCCAGGACATATTGACTGAACCGAGACAACGAACCGGAATAAATCGAATCAGGCTGTTCAGTGAATGTTTTCTCATAGCTGCCATATCAAGGGCAGGCATGGCGTCATTTTCACAGACCAGGGCAAGGATACGAAGTTTATCCTCATCATCATCAGGAACCTCGACGGCCTTGATCATGGATCCAATCATGTCAACATTATAATCCTTGAAACCGATAATTCGCTCAGGACAGGCACCCATACAGGTACCGCAACGCCGGCAGCGAGTTGGATTCGGTTTTGGTGTACCTTTTTCATCATCATCAATGGCGCCAAACGGACATTCCTCTGTACACCGTTTACACTGTGTACAACGCTGCATGAAGAATTCCGGGTATGTGAGATCACCGGAGCGGGGATGAACTGCAACGCCGCGATCAGCAGACTCCAGCGCCTGGATTGCTTTTAAGGCTGCACCGGTTGCATCATCAACGGCTTCATCCATGGGCATTGCCTTACGGACACCACCACAGGTATAGACACCTGTTCTTCTTGTCTCATAAGGGAAACAGATAAAGTGCGAATCCGCATATCCGTCAAAGAGGTCGAGATCAAGAAAACCTGGACCCTGACGATATGCAAGGTTGATTGTTGCAGCCGTTTTGGTTGTTGGTACCATACCAGCGGCAAGAACAACAAGATCGACATCCAGATCCAGATCTTCTCCTAACAGCGTGTCTTTAGCTGTAACTGTACAGCCTGCACCGGCAGCTTCAACCTTGGTGACAGTTGCTTTGGTAAAGAAGATACCGTCATCCTGCTGGATACCTTTGTAGAACATCTCCATATTGCCGGGAGTTCTCATATGCTGATAAAGGACATATGCTTTGGCATCGGCATTGTTTTCGCGAACGTATTTAGCCTGCTTGAGAGCAACCATGGATGTTACAGAGTTGGCATAAGGGAAATCCTGATCATGCTCTTCGCCACCGGGGCTCATAACAAAAGCAACAGAATTTACACCGGCAAGCTTGCCTTCTTTAGCCATTTTTTCAAACTCGGCATTGGTGACAACCTTATCATTATCAGTATAACCCAGATGCTCGTACTCAGAAACATCGGCAGGGACCCAGCCAGTGGCCAGGATAACAGAACCAATCTTCAGGCCATCTGGATTGTCTGCCATATAATGTTTAAAATTGGCATTGGGATCTTCCATCTGACCCTTGTCAATTTTGTCCTGCGTATCAACACCAACTTTGAAAGGTGCATCCCATTCGCTGTCTGTTCCTGCTGCTTTCAAGGTTGCATTAAAGTCACCAGGCGATCCGGAGATACGGGCAACTTCAGTTGCAGTTTTCACAGTAATATTAGCATCACCCTCCACTTCGGCGACAAGTGCACCAATAGTCGGTTCTTCAAGATCTTCGTAAGGGGCCTTGGTAGGGAACATTTTGACCCATCCAAGGGCTTTGCCGCCGAGAACATCAGCTTTCTCGACTAGAGTAACTTTGTAACCAGCCTTGGAGGCCTCTCTTGCTGCTGTCAAACCAGCAAGACCGCCACCCATGACAAGGATCTCTCTGCTAGTTGTCTCAAGCTTATATGGTTCAGGCAACTCGGTTTTCTTGGCCTGGACACATGCTATACGCACATAGTCTGCACCCATTTCATTGGTATACTCGTCGATGGTTTCCTGGGATTTTGCTTCAGTAGGCTGCTCTTTACACCAGGCGGCCTGCTCGCGGATATTACCGCGAACGGTAATAGTATCATCTCCGAAGTTAAACTCGTCCTGCATTACCCTTCTGGAACATGCACAAACGATAAAAGTATTTACACCTTCGCTCTTGTCAGCCTCGATCATTTCCCGGCCGGCTGCGGAACAGAGGGCTTCATGGGTTTTTGCTTCCATGCCATGCTCGCTGGCGGCTCCGGTTAAGGCTTCAATATCCAGGGCATCTCCAATTCCGCACCCTGTACATATATAGGCTCCGTATTTCTTATCCATTGATCCTCCTCCTACTTACCAGCTTGGATTGCTTTTAAAGCTGCGGCAGTGGCACTTTGAGCGCTGGTTACAACGTCAGCGGCTTTCTTTGCACAACCAGCAGAAATCATTCCTGTCGCAGGGTTACTGACGACAAAACCATTACTGTCAATATCAAGACCAAGGCCTGCGGCCTGAGACTTGATTGCAGGTTCCATACCTGTGGCAAGAACAGCCATATCAACCTTCTGCTGTACTTTCTCACCAGTAACTGCATTCTCAGCCACAACAGTGACACCATCGCTTTCAGGAATAATGTCAGCCACTTTACCCTTAATAAAATGAGTATTTGGGTCAGACATTAATTTCTCACGGAATTTCTCATACTTACCAGGGGTACGCAGATCAATATAAAAGACATAAATCGGAGCTTCAGGATATCGCTCACGAATATAGGTAATCTGTTTCATACTTGCCATACAGCAGATATAGGAACAGTACTCGAGATGATTTTCATCACGGGAACCTGCACACTGTACAAAAGCAAAACTCTCAGGCTCTTTGTCATCTCCGGGACGAAGGATTTTACCAGCAGTGGGACCATTAGGTGCCGCCAGTCTCTCCATCTCCATGTTGGTTATAATGGCGTTGCTTTCATTATATTTCAGGTTATCCAGCTTGGTTGGATCATACGGATTCCAGCCTGTGGCCCAAATAATGGAATCGACATTAACTGTAAACTCCTTGGCCTCCATATCAGTATCAATGGCATCATATTTACAGGCAGCCTTGATTTTATCGAGGGTATCAGCACTGCAGGCATTCTTGTCAAGAACGTATTTCATAGGAAATGACATTTCATGGGGACGATAAATAGCCTTGGTTTTTCCCATTCCAAAGTTGAAATCATCATCACGCTCTTCAACACATACCTCTGTACAGGCATCACAGCCGGTACAATTGTTGTTTACGTATCTTGGACTGGTTACACAGGTAACCTCGTAACTCCCCGCTGACCCGGAAACAGATTTAACTTCAGTCATCGTATACATCCGGATTTTCCGGTTGTCCTTAATGCGTTTGAAGTTAATTTCCAGTCCACACGATGGGGGACAGAGTTTTGGAAAATACTGGTTAAGCTGGGCAACCCGGCCGCCCATGGAAGGTTTTTTCTCTATGAGGAAAACATCCTTACCAACTTCTGCGGCTTCCAGGGCAGCAGTTAAACCGCTGATACCACCACCAACGACCAGAACTGCTCCATTTGCAATCTGTTCTGACATGCCACTCCTCCTTAGTAGGAATTAAAATTGTGTAGTTATATCTTTCAGTTAATTAGGTTTCTTCTTTATATATTACGAATAACGAATTAATTTTAACCGCTGAATCAGCGTGCATTTTCAACAAATTCGCTATTCGTAATATATAATTGATATGTAATTGGTCTTTGCATTTACCAGAAACTTTCTCACAACGCAAGAGAACTGATAGCCAGATCTTTTTTCTCCCTACATAGAAAAAATCTCCAGGTACCCTCATTCAGGCACCTGGAGATTTATCAGGCTAAAAGATAATTGAGTGGAATCGACTTAGATCCAAGGATCGGTCTCAACAATATTGATACACTCAACTTTCTCACACTTCCATTCCTCTGTTTTAGGATCGAAAGTAGAGTTAACAAAGCACTTCCAGTTTTCATCATCAACGGTCGGGAAGTCTGACCGGTAGTAGAAGCCTGGGTAACGACTTTCCTTACGGAACTCAATGTGGCGAATATGAGACTCAACACACCAGATACGGTGATAGTTCTCCCAAGCGCGCATAAGTTCATGCAGGTCACCGGCAGCCATCTTCATTGCGTCTTCACGGAGAAGACGAAGAAGATCGAGGCAGATTCCCAGAAGTTTACCGGAAGTCATGTAGTAAGTAGCAACACCACCACCGTACTCATCTGTGGCTTTCATGAGACGCATCATGAGACCAGCAGGTTTGCAGTAGTTGGGGTTAACATTCTCTGCTGTAGATGCACCAACAAACTCATGGTAGCGTTTAACCGGAGCATAAATCTCGTCAGCAAGCTCCTGAGAAGTCTGAGCAAGCTCTGGTTTGAAATCTGCGTTATCACGGCAAAATTTAACCATCTGCTTAGCACAGGCACGACCTTCATAGTGAGCGCCGGAAGAAAATTTATGACCGGAAGCACCAACACCATCACCAGCGGTGAAGAGACCGTCAACAGTAGTCATACGGTTATAGCCCCATTTGTACTTGTGAGCACGGGACTCATTGGCTACATCTGGTACCCAATCTTCGTCTGGACCGGAAACCCAGATACCACAACAACCAGAATGAGAACCAAGCATATAGGGTTCGGTCGGCATAATCTCGGAACCTACTTTCTCAGGCTCGATATTCGCACCAGCCCAGAGGCCAGCCTGACCAACAGACATGTCAAGGAAATCTTCCCACGCTTCAGACTCGAGATGTTTCCAGAATTTCTTAACACCTTTCTCATCCATGCCAGCAGCACGACGATCATCAAGGAAAGCGTTCAGGGCAACATCGGTAGCCATATAGATGGGACCGCGGCCAGCTTTCAGCTCATTGATCATCAAGTGGTTACGCAGACAGGTAGGAGTAACTGCAGAAGCACCATAAGGCATGAATTTGCCAAGCTCGTCCTTAACTGAATCGGAGTTTGCATAGAACTCACCGAGACCATTCTGAACTTTTGCTTTGAAAAGAAGGAACCATGCACCAACAGGTCCGTAACCATCTTTGAAACGGGCCGGGGTGAAGCGATTTTCCATCATAGTCAGTGTAGCACCAACCTGAGCACACATGGTGTAGGTAGAACCGGCATTCCATACTGGATACCAGGCGCGACCTTTACCCTCACCAGTAGAACGCGGACGGAAAATATTTACAGCGCCACCGCATGCAACCATTGCTGTTTTGCATTTGAAAACATGAACACAGTTTTCACGTGTAGAGAAACCAACCGCACCAGCAATCTGATTTTCTTTGTTTTTGTCGAGCAGCATTCTCACGATGAAAATACGCTCCATGATGTTGTCTTCACCAAGAGCAGTTTTTGCAGGCTCTGCAACAATACGCTTGTAAGACTCACCATTGATCATGATCTGCCATTTACCGGTACGAACCGGGGTGCCGCCTTCACGCAGTGAAGGAGCAGGCTTGGCGCCATCAAGGTTTTCGCCGTCTGCATCTTTTTTCCAGATGGGCAGTCCCCATTCTTCGAAAAGCTTAACAGACTCATCAACGTGACGACCGAGGTCATAAATAAGGTCTTCGCGAACAACGCCCATAAGGTCATTACGAACCATTTTTACGTAGTTTTCGATTGGGTTTTCGCCGATGTAGGTGTTGATAGCTGAAAGACCCTGGGCAACAGCACCGGAACGCTCCATAGCTGCTTTGTCTACCAGGATAATTTTCATATCATCCGGACACCATTTTTTGATCTCGAAAGCGGTACCACAAGCTGCCATACCACCGCCAACAATCAGAACATCGCACTCATGCTCCTTGATTTCCGGATTAGGATCAGCATTCAGCTCACCAAGTGGTTTATTAGGTAATGCCATATTTGATTCTCCTTAAAATTCTTTAATAGTAATAATTGAATTCTTCTGTCAATAAACTTAAACAGACTTACTTAGGTGTTGGAAGATTGGACTCGAGAAGCAGACACTCATCGTCAAGGTTTGCACCTTTATCTCCAACATAGGCATTAGCAGCACCTTCAGCGGTAGTCCGAATCGGGAACTTGAAGCGCTTGATGTTGCCATTACGGAACTTGATAGTCCACATAATGTCATTTGTACCCATCATTGGGTGAACCTGGCCGCCCATAGGTACAAAGTCATCATAGCCGCGAACCATGATAGCACCCTGTGGACAGATCTTTACGCAGGAGTAACACTCCCAGCATGCATCGGGTTCCTGATTGTATGCTTTCATCTCCTCTTTGTTCAAGACCATAAGGTCATTGGGGCAGATGTACATACAGGCAGTCTTATCGCCACCCTTGCAACCATCACATTTGGAAGGATCTACGAAGCTTGGCATTAATTTACCTCCTCATTAAATTGAACTGTTTGATTTCACGACATGTGAAATCACCTTGTTTTTTAGTCTTTTATTAACCAAATCCATAAGTTAATGGATATTAACGCACAAAATGAGTCCTCACTCATTTATAAACGAAAATTTTCTATAAAATTTCGACCACTAAATGTCAAGGAAAAAAGACAAATAAAAAGGAATACACAAGGCAATTTTCCGCCTTTATTACTTTTTCAATTTGACAATGGCGGGAGTGGATGATTACTGTGGTTCTATTCTTCTTAAAAAGGCTCTTTTGCCACAACATAAAACTGTTTCGCAATCACATTCGCTTTTCTTAAATGAATACTTACCGAAACGAAAAATCATATAATAAAGGATAGTTATGGCCGACAAAAACAAAACCCTGTTCGGGTTTGACACCAATCCCACCAGCATTATTCCCAAAAAATACACCCTGGACAGCAAGATCCACTTCCGTTGCCATCCTGGAGTCTCCTGCTTTACAGCCTGCTGTGGCCACATAGATATTATTCTGACCCCTTTTGATATCCTTCGCCTTCGCAAACACGTGAACCTTTCTGCCGATGAATTCCTCCTCAGATTTACTACACCAACCTATGTAGAAAAAACCGACCTGCCCGGTGTTAAAATCCATCTGGACAAAGACGGTCGCTGTCCCTTTGTTACCGATGAAGGATGCACCATCTATTCTGAACGTCCCTCTGCCTGTCGATATTACCCCATAGGCATGGCAAACTTTCACGAAGGCGGCCAGGAGGGAATCCAATCTGAAAAATTCTTTTTCATTGTAAAGGAAGATCACTGCAAGGGTCATGAAGAAGAGACTGAATGGACTATTAAAGAGTGGCGGGCTGATCAGGGAGTCGATCTCTGCGACCAAATGAACAAAGAGTGGCTTGAAATCGTCATGCGGCGCAGATCCTTTGGTCAGCAAGCCTCCATGAGCGAGCAAGCCCAGAAAATGTTCTTCATGGCAAGTACGGATACAGATAAATTCCGGAACTTTGTCTTCAACAGCTCTTTCCTTGACACATACGATGTTGACCAGGAAACACTAGACAAAATAAAAGAAGACGACATCGAAATGATGCTTTTCTCCTTCCGCTATCTCGCCTCTGCTCTCTTTGGCACCCAGGATCTCCAAATCAAAGAGGAAAAAATAAAAGAAAGAGTGTCCCAGATAGATGACAAAAAAGCATCCGCCGAAGTGAAGGCCGAAGAAACCTATAAGGAATTACTCGACCAACGTGACATGCTGGCAGAGTCATTGAAAAACAATAAGTAAGTCCCCGGTACTGATCGGTACCTAAAGGTAACTTTGAAAAGGTACCTTAAAGAGGAAAGCGCACAACAACCCTGGTGGACTCTCCAGGTTTACTTTCAACCCCAAGGGAGCCACCATGGCTTTCCACAATCTGGCGGCTCCCGGCCAGGCCATGCTTCACGCCGTTATGCAACTTCTGCGTTGCATACGAAGAATCAAAAACCTGTTTCACTTCCTCGGGATTCATCCCATCGCCCCTGTCTTCAAAGGATAGCTCAAGAGCGCGCCGATCACCTTCCACGACATATTTTCCGCCCACCAGAATTTTCTTATTGGGATCTTTTCCACTGTAACGCTTATTTAACGCCTGCCGGCCATTAAACAACAGATCAAAGAAAACCTTCTGCATCTGCTGCGCCTTTACCGGAACAGCAGGAAGATTTTCTTCCATTTCCACCTGAAGCAGAATTCCCTGGCTGCTGAAATAATAGCCGACCAGTGTTACTGTATCTTCGAGGACGGTAGTTACGGGGAGAAACTCGCCTGCCGCATCACCTTCACGACCATATCGAATAAGGGGACGGACAATAGAAGCAATACGCTCACCGCCATCTATAATCTTGTCGAGAATACGGTCATCATCTTCGTCCTGACCCTGACCTTGATACCTGATATTATCAAAAAGAATCTGAGCATAATTTATGATTCCGTTATTTAAATCACTTATCTCATGAGCTATACCTGCGGATAATTCACCCAAAACGGCAAGCCGTGAAGAGTGCACCTCAGAGAAACCTTTTTCCCGTGTCTGTTCACTCCCTGCATCCCTGCCGATACAGCCATATTTTTCAACATGCCCATCTTCTGTCATGACTGGTACAAAACTGCAGCCCATCCTGAGAGTGCTGGTAGTCGTCCGCAATATCAAATCAACCGTTTTTTCCTGGCTGATTCGTTTCAGGATATCAGCGTCCTTCTGGCCTGTAAAAGCATCGGGATCAGCAGGAGTAAAAAAATTCCTCCATTTTTCCCCTGCAAGGTCCCGGCCTTTTACCCCGACATGCCGCGCAAAAACATCATTACAATCGAGGATATCACCCTGGGAGTCAACATATATAACAACAGCCCCTGACGCCTCAAGGATCTGCCGGTTCAGTTCTTTTTCCTTCCTGTCTGCATCCTGTTCTTCCAGAGCAGACAGGGCCAGGCCGGCATCAGAGCCAAGCCCTTCGAGCAGTTCCATATCTTTTTCTGAAAAAGCATTCTGCCCTATTGCATAAATAGAAAGCACCGCATAAATTTTCCCCTCCCGCTGAATAGGGAGAGCCGCACAGACGGCATGCCCTTCCATTAAAGGTGTCCCCTTCAAAAGACCTTTGGGAATCCCGGCAAGAATATCTTTGTGGACAACCGGCTTCAACGTCTGCAACACTTTTGCAGCAGGGTTGAATTCCAGTCCTTTTTCCTCGGCTTCTGTCAGAAGAACAGCCATACAGCTGTCACACTCCTTGCGACTCATTGTAGTCGAGCCATCCGCTGCCACGGGCATGACATCTTTTCCATCATCTTCAGGCAGCCCGATCCACACCAGACAATAATCCTTATTTTCCAATAATGCCCTGCAGAGACCATCAAACAACTTTTGGCGGCTGAAACTCCTGGAAATTGCCAACTGCGCGCGATTTACCGCCGTTGCTACCTGCTGATACCTGACGAGAGTTACTGAAATAGCATCCCTGGAATTCTGCAGCTGCTGAAAAGACAGGGCCAGATCCGCAACCACACCTTTTTTTCTCCCAAGAGACAACTGGCTGCGCTTATCCTCTAGAACTTCCCAGGCCTGCTGCCACAGTTGGACCAATGGAGATAGCAGCTGCCGCTGGGCGACAAGAAGCATAATAATGATTGAACTCAGGACAATCGCAAGGGAGCCAATGACAAAGTTCTGGAAACTGATCAACTTCTTTTTTGCAAAATTAACCAGCACCCGATCAAAAAGCATCAGCCTTTCACCCAGGGTGCGAATCTCCCTGTTGAGCTGACGCAAACCTTCCGGCTCAACAGGCCCTGATTGAATCTTTCGCAACAAAAGGACAATTGAAGATATATCAAAGGAACTTGCAAAATTTATCTTGTACTGATCAGCGACATAATCACTGGTAAGCACAGAGGTTAGGTTAACATTAAGCTCCTCCATCTCACCGGCAACACCTGCCAGCCGCTCATATTTATCCTCAAGAAGTGCTTCAGTGACATGTTCACGGATGATGGCGAACTGAAAAATTATTTTTTCAGTGTGGGTGGTGACCTGCTCATGTTTTTGGAAAAGCAGGTATTGACGAACACCCAGAGAAAGAAGGGAGACAAGAACAAGAGCAACAAGCAGGGCTGTTGCAGCTACTGTCTTTCTTATAGGAAATATCATGAATAAAGCCTCGTTTCCCTTCACGTATTGAGAGTAAACAAATATTTTCAAACGAGATGAGGAGGAACTCTCCCATCACCCCAACCCATGGTATGGCATGCCATTTACCTATTCATAACATGCCATACCCTTGATCAAGGGAATGTTACTCGTCCCCTTTCCAACTATAAACAATAGGCATCCTGGCGAGGACAAATCGATACACGACAATATATGTTGTGTATACAGTTATGGCTATCATAACTTCACGCCAGTGAGGGATCTCCTGATATAACTTCCAGTTGAATGCCCACAATGCCGTGTTCATTCGGTTCAAAGCAATCCCCAATACAGCCAGCAATGCAGCAAACCGCGCCAGAGATGCATTTTGATTTCGAATGGCGAGGGCATACAGGACCATTGGTGCAACAACTCCAGCTGTCAACTCGAACAGATACCACTGTCCCCAGCCGCTGAACAGGTAACCCCATTCATTATCATGGGCAACCGCAATTATTTTTATGACAAGGTAAGTGATGAGTGCCAGGGAACAACCCTTTGCAAGCCCCAACGTGCAGTAATCAAGATTCTTGAGAAACTTATCATCACAACGCCACTTCATAAACCATTTGGTCAACGTTGAGACCACAATCAGCATGGAAAGGCCGCCAAAGATTGATGAACAGAAAAAATGCAACCACTGGAATGCCGATGAGAACCAGAGAGGATGCAGCTTTCCTGGGGTATAGGTAAAGAGACCTCCCAGTGCTCCCTGGTGCAGTGTCGACAGAATGATACCAGAAATAGTGAGTCCCAATACGATACTTTTTATAAACTTTTTAGGTTTCTTTAACCCCATCCATTCTGAAAATGCCGGCACAAGTTCAGCAACCTGTACTGAAAGATAGGTGGCGACATGCCAGGCAACAAGAAAGAGAACTGCAGCGGGACCGAGAGATACAAACATCGGATAGACGAGACGCCACGGCTGCCCTAGATCCACCTGAAGGAAGACAACAGCAAAAAGATAGCCAAGCAGACCGTTAAGAAGTCCCAGACGTTCCAGGGATTTAAAGTCCTTCCTGCCGAAAAGCTCGACAGTAGTGCCCATCATAAATCCTGAAGCTGAAAGGGGAACCATGACAAAAAGACCCCAACCCAAAAAGAGACCCCACGGGTAATCATAGGAACTGTGTGTTGCCCAGCCAAGACCGAAAATAAATCGCCCCACAAGAACCGGCAACCCAACAGCATAGATAACGGCAATAATCCAATTAAACGGATTTTTAAACTGGGTCGCCCAATATTCCTTGGGAGTAAGCCCCAGCATCAATTTTTCTTTTACGGTCCACCTGCTTCCATCCTCTTTTCTATGGGTGACAACAGGGGAGAATCCACGTGCTTTTAATTTATTCATTTCTTTTTCTCCCTTATTCAGCTCTTTGAGTTTTCTTTTTCTTCATTGGCTTTTTTCCTGTTTGACAGGAGATGAAAACCCGTGAATAAGGCCGGCCAGATAGTCAGAACCATAGGAACCATTGCCAGGAAATCCTTCACATAACTAATGATAGGCTGATTTCCGAGGTGAGTGTCAAAACCTACCTGATCAAACGACACATCAGACATATACATCCATGATGTTCCGCCCACTTCTTTTTCACCATATATATGATCAATATACTTGCCGGGATTCCGTTTGATCTTTTCACGACCCAGATTGATAAGATCTTTCCTTTTGCCAAAAGTCATTACTTCCTGGGGGCACGCCTCGACACATGCCGGAGGCCGACCAAATTTAAGCCTGGTGTCGTAGCACATGATACACTTCTTGACTACCGGGTTGATAGCACTGGAATAGGTATATGTCGGCACGTAGAATGGACAGGCCACCATACATGTTCTGCAGCCCACACAAACCGACTCATCATAAATTACGGCACCTTCTTTGGTCTTGGTGTACGCATTTACAAAACAGGAGGTGAGGCATGCTGGCTCCTGGCAGTGATTACACTGAAATTTTCTGAATATTGGCTTGTCGCGACCAGGGATATCATAGCGATTTACCAGGGTGTATTCTTTTTCAGATGTACGCCGTTTCTGACCGCCATGTCCTTTCATGTCAAACACGGAAAAATCATCAAAAGGGAGATCCGGAGCAGGCAGCCCCTGCTCCTTGTTACAGGCGGCCTCACATGTACGGCAGCCCACGCACTTGGTCAGATCGACCAAAACCCCCATACTGTCGGGGTAGCCTCCAAAATCACCGGCAGCTGAAGCTTTACTACTCAGCCCTGTTGTTGCGACTGCAGCTGTTCCTGCTACACCGCCTTTAAGAAAACTTCTACGATTTATCTTTTTCATCGTCTGTTCCTTCTTTTCTATGTCTTTTTTGTTTCTTTCTCTCAGAGAATTAATGTTATTTTTGAAAACAAGGATTAATGATGGCCGCCTGTTTTCCCGGGCTCAGGAGCATATTTCCCTGAATGAAAAAGCTGGTCACCTTTATCATTTCGCGCATGGCAATCCTGGCATCCTGTCGGGGCTCCAACCTGCTCATGGCACCCTATGCAATTCTGATGATAGGCGCCTTTCAAACCAGGTCGTCCTACATGATATAAAAGAGGATCACTTCCCTTGGCTTTTAAATTTGCCGAAGAAAAAGGCTTAACCTCATGACAATCGACACAGGCCACGGAACTCGCCTCGTCGCCTTCCTGATGGCACTTGGCGCAGTTTTCTTTTTCCGGAGCTGTGCCGGTTGTGTGGTGATGACAGAAGGAACAACTCTCAACCATGAGCACATGGGCTGCATGGTCAAAAACAACCGGTTCATACATTTCTGCAATTGATCCAATCTCTATTGTTTCCGGGGCATCTTCTGCAGACATCTGGGCAAATAGAGGAAATGAAGTGGCCAGGGACATCACCACGGCCATTCCCAATATTTTTTTCTTTTTCCTAATCATTGACACTCTCCTTTCATAATTTGTTATGACAATAACTATTTTCGTCCTGAATAGATTCCAAACCGTCGTCATATGCGACAGATCAGTAGCGTTGCACATGCTGTTGCACATCCAATGCCAAATAATATGCTTACTTAATTAACAATGACTCAAGGGAGATTTTGCAACGTTGCGAGGTGGTGGCGTATGGATTCTGGCCGGGAACTTACAACACAATATTTCCAGCACCAGGCCTGCCTGAGCTATGAAGAACAACTTTTCACAGGATAGAGGCTTACTCCTGGATAAAACATTTCTCACCTTACTTTTTCACCAACTGGCTCTTTGCGGAATGTCTGTGCAAAAATAATTTATTTTTACAGTGGAATGGAAAAACAGAGGGGAAACATGAAATAATAAAAGTGTCGCATGCCACACTTCTGTGGCGACACTTATGTAGCATGCGACACTTTTACCACATGTGGATTATGAGGCGTTTCTAGATTCGTTCTCAGCGCTTAATTTGGGGCAGGTAACGATAATATCAACGTCCTCCCCGTCAATGGTCTCTTCCTGAAGAAGAAACTCTGCCAGCTTATGAAGAAAGGTCATCCTGCTCTCAAGTATAATCATAGTCTCCTGATAGCATTCCTCAATAAGCTTATTGATTTCCATATCAATTGCCTTGGCAATATCTTCACTGAAAACATGCCGCATACTGTCGCCACCGAGGAATCCCTGAGCCTCCCTCATATAGGCCCGGGGCCCAAGAACACTGCTCATCCCCCACTCACACACCATTTTAGTGGCAATATCTGTGGAAGACTGAAGATCATTACTGGCCCCCGTTGACAACTCATTAAAAATGATCTCTTCTGCGGTGCGTCCGCCGAGGAGAATCTTAATCCTGTTGGTAAGATACTCTCTTGAATAGGAATGCCTTTCATCCAGAGGAACCTGTTGAGTGACTCCAAGGGCCCTGCCCCTGGGGATGATAGTAATCTTGTGAAGAGGATCAGTATTCGGGAGCAGCTTGGCAATAAGTGCATGCCCTGCTTCATGATATGCCGTGACTTTTCTTTCATAGTCGCTAATCACCATACCCTTCCTTTCGGCTCCCATGAGAATTTTGTCTTTTGCATCTTCGATATCGACAAGATGAACAGCCTTCTTGCCTTTGCGGGCGGCCAGCAGTGCCGATTCATTAACAAGATTGGCCAGTTCGGCACCGGTGAAACCAGGGGTATTCTGGGCAACAACATCCATCTCTACGTCCTTGTCCATGATCACATTTTTCGCATGGACTTCCAGTATCTGCTTTCTGCCCTTCTTATTTGGAGGAAGAATAGTGACCTGCCGATCAAAACGACCTGGCCTCAGAAGGGCCGGATCCAGCACATCAGGGCGATTTGTTGCCGCCACAATGATAACTGTTTCACCACTCTGGAAACCATCCATCTCTACAAGAAGGGCATTCAGGGTTTGCTCCCTCTCATCCTGCCCGCCCTGGGAACTGGATCCACCCCTGCTTCGCCCAACTGCATCTATCTCATCTATGAAAATAATACAGGGCGCATTTTTCTTGGCCTGCACAAACAAATCACGTACCCGTGAAGCACCGACACCCACAAACATTTCAACAAAATCCGATCCACTGATACTGAAAAAAGGGACGCCAGCTTCACCGGCAATGGCCTTGGCCAGAAGGGTTTTTCCTGTTCCCGGAGGGCCCTGGAGCAGAACGCCTTTCGGTATTTTGCCGCCCAGGCTAACAAACTTTGAGGAATCCCTGAGGCAATCGACAATTTCAACAAGCTCCTCTTTTGCTTCAGGGATACCGGCAACGTCATTAAAAGTTACCTTTTTAGCAACATCGGAGGGTATCATGGACTTCTTTTTTCCAAAATTATCCGATGATGATTTCGACTTACGCATCATGAAAAACATCCAGCCCCCCATCAGCAGAATTACGGGGAACGTAGACGTCCAGAATTGGGAACCTGAAGAAGCCTTTATTGCTGATATTCCGACATTTTTCCCTTCCAGTCTGGAAACCAGAAAAGCCACATCAGGCACTACGGTGTAAAAGGGCTGGTCAAAATTATCAATACCATTTATTTCATTACCCTTCATTTCAAGATGCTTTATCTTATCTGCTTCCAGATACTCTATAAAAGTGGAATAAATGAGCTTGGGAGGCCTCTTTTCCAGCGTATAGACATTATAGGCTATAACAACTGCAGTTACGGCAAAAAGAAGCAACAGCGAATTTCGTATATATTGCGACACAGACCCCTCCTTTAGAGTAATAATCAGGACTACAACAGCGATAACATAAGGACTTCTCAAGCGAAGCTGTCACCATAGAGATGGTAAGACTATAAATCATTCTAGCAACAATTACGCCATAAGTGTTTAGGGCAGGTGCCGACACCTTTACTGGTCAAAAAAAAACCCGGGATAATCCCGGGTTTTCATAAGACAAACTCTTAACGGCTAACTGGAAACCTTAGCCCCTTTACCAGCCTTATTGACATATTTAAAGAAAGCTGGAAAAGCAGCAAAGAAAGCAACACAGATAATATATTCGATCCCCTTGATCTGAGTATAAAAATCAACCAGTGTCTCAAATTCCCCTATTGCGCCGACAGCTACAAGATATTGTCGGGTAATTTCAGAAATTGACCACCCTGCATGTGACAAGCTGAAAGTAAGAGCAGACAAGGCCCATATCCCTATTGCTGCACCTATACCCCCAACCACACCCATAAATACCTTGCTTCCTTTGCTGTTTCCCTGTGCCACTTCCATGATCTTTCTCCTTTAAAAATTTATATGTATCGCACTACACGCCAGTTACGGCCATAAACCAGCTACTAGCTAAATCTCCAATTCCGTTAGAAGAAGCAATACCGCCAATCAAACAGGCAACTCCCCACAAGCCAATCATCGCCGCCAATGCAAGAATCACAGCAACTCCAGCCTGAGATGCGCCTTCACTGATCGCTTCCTGATCATGAACATTGACATCAGTCTCTGTTTTTTTCAGTATTTTCTCCATGACTCCCTCCTATTGTCTTGTTTTATCGAACCTCTTCAGCATTAGCTTCTCTTGATTTATACAATTTGCAGAAGCTGTGCCAGCCAAACGCATTTCGACACACAGGAGAACCAGAAGACGAATAACTGTCAGATTTTATTGATTTAAATATTTACTCGGGGACGTTTTACGGAGGAACACTCAAGAGGAATGTGTTGCACAGAAAGCCACAGATGCCACATACTTGTGCAGCATACCTGTTGCGGGTGTAGCATGCCTGCAACAGGTTATCTCACCTTTAAGAGATCTGTGAAAAATTAGGCCAGAATAGGGTTGTAGAAAAGCCAGCAGTTGTCTTAGCAATTAATCAATATACTGCTCAAGGTTATAATGTTTCATTTTTCTATAGAGTGTACTTCGATCAATACCAAGCATCCTGGCTGCTTTTGCTTTATTTCCATCAGTCTGCTTTAAAAAACGAATAATACGATCCTCTTCCGGTTCAAGATTTACGACCTGTCGACCGAGACCGGTGTTGATGCGTCCATCCATAGAACCTGTCTCATCACTGGTGGCAAGTGTGCGCCCTGACGTGCCAAACTGAATCTCTTCAGGCAGATTCTCTATCGTTATCGTGGTATCAGCGCACAGTACACATGCTCTCTCCATAACGTGCTCTAATTCGCGGATATTCCCCTGCCACTGATAAGCCTGCATCAGCGCTAATGCCTGATCGGATATCCCGGTAACAACCTTATTAAGTCTCTTGCTGAATCGTTCAATAAATATCTCAACGAGCATATGCAGATCACCATCCCGATCCCGCAGAGGAGGGAGCATAATATCAACAACCCTTAGGCGATAATAAAGATCTTCCCGAAAGACACCGCGTTTTACCCTGTCCTTAAGGTCAGCATTTGTCGCAGCAATGACACGTACATCAACGGATATTGGCTGATCCTCTCCTACAGGATAAAAAGTTCTTTCCTGAAGAAAACGCAATAACCGTAATTGCATAAGCGGTGAAATATCGCCAATTTCATCCAAAAAAAGCGTACCGCCATCAGCCTGCAGGATCCTTCCCTCTCGATTGCGATCAGCACCTGTAAACGACCCTTTCTTATGACCGAAGAGCTCGCTTTCCATAAGGTTTTCAGGGATAGCCGTGCAGTCAAATTTAACAAGAGGCATCTCCTTTCTGTGGCTTTCGGCATGCAGGGCTTCGGCAACAAGCTCCTTGCCTGTTCCCGATTCTCCGGTTATCAAGACCGATATGTCAGCACGTCCTACATTTTCAATAAGGGTATACACCGTCTGCATGGCCTGACTGCTGCCGACAAGCCGATGAAAATACATCCTTTTCCCGCTCTTATCCAACGCCTCAAGCCGGCTGACATCCCTGAAAATTACTACAGTTCCAAGAAATTTTTCCTGGTTATTTGTATAAAGAGGAACGGCACTGATTCGAAGGACACTATGCTCACCCTTTGCAAGTGTGATCTCCACCCTGTGTTCATGGACATCTTCACGCTGATCAAGGACCCTGTGGACATCATTGCTGAAGACATCAAATGAACCCGGCAGGTCATCAATAAATCCGCCTACGTGCATTTCGGGAACAGCTGCGGAACACCATTCAACTGCGCGGTTATTCATCTGGACAATTTTCTTCTCAGGATTGACGCAGACGATCATATCGTGAACACTTGCAAAAATCGTTTCCAGGTATTGCTGATAGCGCTGTTTGTCTTCTTCTAGATGATTTTTCTCCTTAAGAAGGGCATACTGCTGCAATGCCATCCTGGCGGTACGAAGAAGGTCTGCCTTCTTAACAGGCTTGGCCAGATAATCAAACGCTCCCAGGCGAACAGCATCCGTTGCTGTGCTGATATTCGGGTAACCGGTAACCATAACCATAGGGCATTCCAGTTCAAGGTCTCGTACGCGTCTCAGCAAATCAATCCCAGAACTTCCTTCCATAATTATATCGCTTATTATGAGATCGAAATCCTGCTGTTCAATGAAATCGTTGGCCTCTTCAAAAGTTGAAGCAGTTATTATTGGCCCATATCCCTCCCGCTCCAAAAACATCTTAAAAGTGGTACGCAGACTTTCTTCATCATCAACGATAAGTATGTGTGAACGGGTGTGATCTGAATCTTGCATCGAGTTCCCTCTTTCCTGAAATGAAAGGCTTAGTTTTCTTCGGTGTGAAATACCGGCAAATCTACCGTAAACGTAGTTTTCTCTCCAAGAGTGCTGTCCACTCCGAGAAATCCCTGAAAATCTCTTATCAAACCATGACTTATGCTCAATCCTAATCCGGTTCCCTCTCCAGGGGCCTTCGAAGAGAAAAACGGATCAAAAATGTTGCCTATAATCTCTTCCGGGATACCTGCACCAAGGTCCGTTACTTCAATCCGGACATACGGTTTACCCTCTCGAGACACAGTACTGCATCGAATGCTGAGCTTTTTCCCCGGATCACTGCCTGAATACCGCATATTCAAGGCATACCGTGCATTACTCAGGAGGTTGAGAAAAACCTGTTGAAGCTGCTGAGGATTGACATGAATCAGTGGCAGAGATTGAGGGGTTTCCTCTTCAAAAATAATTCCATCTTTTTTAAACTGATGCTTGATAAGCGCCAGTGAATCTTCAATTACTGCTTCAACAGTGGTGTCTTCAGCACCTTCTTCGCGCTGACGTGCAAAAAACAGAAGATTTTTAACAATGACAGCAACCCGCTCTCCTTCCTTGATTATGCGCTCCAGAAGTTCGATTTGTTCCTGACTGTCAGCATCATCCTCCAGCAACTGGGCATAATTAATAATACCATTGATTGGATTATTAATTTCGTGGGCGACACCTGCTGCCAGCTCACCAATAGAAGCCAGCTGGGCGGCACGCATTGTTTCGGCCTCGAGAAGCTTCTGCTCTGTAATATCCCGCAACAGGATCAATGCCTTTTTTTCTCCATTGACATCAGAAAAAGGGGCGTAACACTGTTCATAATATCGGCCGCTTAAGGAAATCTCCCCGGACCTTCTGATCGAACCCGAACCTATTGCCGCATGCATTTGGCAAATGTCACAAGGAGAATCCTTCTGCTTGTAGACCTTATAGCACTTCTCACCTATTTTATTGCCAAAGATGTCCTGAAGCACATTATTCTGAAATTCAATCTCATATTTCTTATTTACGATGTGAACGCCCTGCCCCATTGCAGTGAGCATGCTCTTAAACTTGTCACGCTCACTTACCAGGATATCGTCGGTGCGTTTCTGGTTGGTAATATCAATAAAACTGGCAATACCACCTTTAACAATACCATCCTTACTCACCAGCTTATTGAAATTAAGGGAAATGTAACGGGATTCTCCTGTTTTGGTTGTAATCTGGCGCTCCATAACTTCACAGGGCTCGATATCCTCGCCTTTCTTGATACAGCATGACTCATCGCCTTCTCCGCCAAAAAAAACCCGACAATCACTGCCTATGATCTCCTCACGACTGTACCCTGTCAGCTGTTCAGCCATATCGTTCCAATTGGTCGCAACGCCGTTTTTATCTACGGTAAAAACAGCCGTCGGGCATACCCGGTATAACAACTCCGCCTGCTCCTTTGCTTCGAGGAGTTCCGCTGTCCGCTCCTGAACGAGTTTCCCAAGGCGGTCATGGTGATTCTGCATAATTGCCGCAGCCTGCTTCCGTTCAGTGATATCCCGGACAGACTCGACAATACCGATCAACTCATCATCCTCACCCAAAAGCGGAGAAGCTATAATCTCAAAAACACGCTTCACCCCGTCTGCTATTTCCCTCTCCTGTTCGACGTGGACTTGCTCCCCGGATTCCAGAACTCCTATGAGAGGGCAGTCATACCCCTTTCCGTCGCATGGTTTATCCTGGCCGAAAAACAGCTCAAAACAAAGATTACTTTGGCTGAACCTGCTGTTGACGTGTACAGAATTATTACGGGCTGCACGATTCATCAGCTTTACACGAAAATCAGTGCCAACGACAATTATGGAATCGGCAACACTGTCAATGGCATTCTGCAGGAATTTAAGCTGCTTATCCTGGCTTTTTCGCCTTTCACCAGAAACAGCCTCCTGGACAGTACTCAGCTCAGCTGCAACAGCGCGCATTTTCCTGAGTTCGGCAATCAGTTCTTTTTTGGATTTACGCTCATCATTCATAACTTCACGAGACCATTTCAACCTTTTAAAATTCTTTTCCCCTGACAAATACCACTCAGCGGCTATACTTAAGCAAAATAGATGCCAAAGAAACTACTGACCATGGCCTGCTTGCCATAAAAAAACCGCAGCCTTACCAAATACACAAAAAACTATTCGTGTAATTCGACAGAGTCCGCGGCCATTTTTCACCCAGGAATATTTTATTACTGATGGAATCTATAATTCATCCAAAGCAGATAATTAATACAAAACGGGAATACTATTTAAATACTGGCAGCAACAGGGTGAATTTTGTCCCTTCTCCTTCAGAGCTGACAACATTTATTGTTCCGTGATGACCGTCAATAATGTTTTTCACAATAGCAAGACCGAGACCACTACCTCTATTCTTACTGGTAAAAAAAGGATTGAACATCTGCTGGTATGCCTCCTCGGTCATACCTTCACCGCTGTCTGTTATTTCAAACATAACACTGCCGCCGTCTTTGCTCAGCCTGCTCTCAACCACGAGGATACCGCCCTCCGGCATTGCCTGGACACTGTTGACAAGAATATTCAGACATGACTGATATAACTGATCAAAATCACCCTGAATATGGGGAAGAGCTTTTGCAAGTTTAAGATCGAGATCTATCTGGTGAGAAACAAACTCGGTGGACATGAATCCTGTTACCCGTCGTAAAATATCATTTACGGCAAGCTCAACCATCACCGGTTTCTTCGGCCTTGCAAAATCGAGAAACTCCCGGACAATGGAATCAAGCCTTGTCGTTTCTTCAACGATTATCTTGGCGAGATGATCATTCCCAGGAGCTATCTTCTGCAGCCTTTTCCCAAGTATTTCCGCAGTACTCCTGACAATTCCTAAAGGGTTTTTAATTTCATGGGAAACAGAGGCAACCATCTTACCGAGAGAGGCAAGCCGTTCTGCCTGGTGCAATTTCACTTCAAGCCTGCGCCTTTCCGCAGCCCTGGCTTCAATAATGCGGTCTGCACGGGCAACGATAAATCGAAGTGACACAAAAAGAGCGCCCATGATAATAATTGAAGTAACAACAATAATAGCCTGGAGTCTGATAATTGCTGCCAGATCATCCGACAAATCCTGAGCTATCTCTATGACTCCCATAACCTCAGGTTCCTTACTGAAAGGTCTTTCTTTTCGCAAAGGAACAAATGTTCTTAAAAGACAATAGATATCGTCACTTCCCGGCAGCAGATTCAACAGGGACCCTTCCATAATAAGAACAGAACTTTTCTGACCTTCAAGAGCTTTTTCATATTCTTTTCTTCCAAGATCCCGCTTCCCAACTATTTCCGGAACAGTACTGTAAGAAACCAGATTCTCTTTTTTTGAGTAAATGGTAACAGAATCAATATTCATCCCATGGATTGCATTTTCGACAATCTTATCAAGCTGGTCAAACTGCCTTGGATCCTGAAGTGCAATCTGCCTGTTCTGAAGAGCAAGGGGCAGCACAAACTGCTGAAAGACCTGGTGGCTCATGTTTTTTGCCAGAACAAAGGTATAGGCTTCACTTCGGTACAGGAGAACTTTTTTGGTGTAATTAGAAATAATCCAGGAAAGGACGAGAGTAGAGGCCAGAATCACTGCCAAACTGGTGAAAGAGAAAAACTTTACCAGCCGGAAGGGTTTTAATCTGGCAATGTCTGGCCCTTTTTCATTATTGTGATACTGATCAGTCATTGCATACACCGCATCTTCTGCATATTTCAGTCTGGCAGGCAGCTGTCTGTTTCCCGCCCAGGCCACGCTCATATTCCTCCCAGAGATACTCACGATGTATTCCATGATCGATAATATCCCAGGGAAACAGTTCATCCCTGGTCCTTTGCCTGGTATATTCTTCAGGATCAATATCATGATCCTTAAACTGCTGACGCCAGTTCCTTGAGAATTCAGCCATTGCCAACAACACCTCTGCCAGCCGCCGGTCACCCCTGGCAAGAACGGCCTGAAAAAACGCATTCTCAGGTTTTTCCACACCGAGCTTAAGGTTATGACAACCGGAAAATGCTTTTTTAAGGAATTTTATCTTCTTCTTCAAAGGCCCGACACCTGCGAATGCACAAAACTGAAATGGCGTCCATGCCTTGGGGACAAATGGATTTATGCTCAGGGAAATCATGGGCAGATGTCCTCGTGCACGACCTATTTCATTAACTTTCTCCTGCACCATCATCACCAAGCTGACCAGTTCGGCAAGATCCTCTTCGGTTTCTGTCGGCAGACCGATCATAAAATAGAGTTTGAGGTTCGTCACGCCACCGGACACCAGAATATTGGCTGCCAACAGCACATCTTCTGCGGTAATTCCCTTGTTTATAACTTTGCGAAGGCGTTCGGAAGCGCCATCAGGTGCAATGGCAGAGGTTTTGATTTTACTGGCCTGAAGGAGGTCTATCAGTTCCGGCGTAATGGCATCAGCACGCAATGAGGAAAAGGAAAGGGAACAGGAAGCATCAAGAAGATGCCTGGCAACTTTTGCCAAATCCTCCGGCTTTGCCATTTCCATCCCCAGAAGACCTACCCTGGAGATAGATGTCGGTTTTTCGTCAAAAGCTGCCATTATAGACTCAGCCGACCACAACCGGGGCGGGCGGTATACGAAACCTGCGGCGCAGAATCGACATCCACGGCTACAGCCGCGGCCCAATTCAGTCAGGTAGAGATCCCCAAATTCTGTATCCGGAGTTAAAAGCTGGGAATGCCCACTCTGATCGACGGAACCAAGCACAGCCTTTTTTACTCTTGCCGGAGCACCATCCCTGATCCGAATTTCAACCAATCGGGATTGATCATATACCATGTCATACAGATGAGGGACATAACACCCAGGGACTGACACCGCAAGATCCAGAAGCCATTGATCCCTGTTGACACCAGGTACCCCCTCGTTAAATCTCTGCAGAAGACAATTGAGGAGCGTGGGCAGAACAGGCTCTGACTCTCCAAGCAGGAAAAGATCGACAAAGGGAGCCAGTGGCTCAGGATTAATAAAAGTAGCCACCCCACCACCTATAATTAGCGGGGTCTCTGGTCGCTGCGGGGAAACATTTCTGCGCTCTGTTGCCAGCGGCTCGATACCGGCCCATCGAAATAGACGAAGCAGATTGACGTAATCCTGTTCAAAGCTCACGGCACAGAGAAAAACAGGAAAATCAAGAAGATGACGCCCAGACTCCACAGAGAGAGGAGTCTGGGCGTCTTCGGGAAGAAAAACCCGTTCACAGACTATGTCGGGGTGGGCATTTGCCAGGGCATAGACATGCTGCATACCCAGATTGGACATGCCAACCTGATAGACATTGGGATACACAAGGGCAACAGGCAGTTTCCCCGTCCATTTTTTAAGAATCGCACCTGATTCCGAGGACCGCTTTAACGGCATATTCCCTGTATTTTTGTATGAAGACAGTTTTGAGGAAGCAATGCCCATTCTTGGCACTTTAGAGTAAAAAGCCAGAGGCTGGAGCTCTGGCAATTTAATTAATAAGCGCGTACTCCATGAATATATCACAAAGCAGGGCTCATTGTTTATATGAAAGTTTTAAGTTGAAAGTATTACGTTTTAAGTTTTGAATAGGCAGATGTCACTTCTTCAGTTTTTTCGCCAAAACATCAATTCTGACAATCTCCTAAAAAGTCTCGGGATGGCTAAGTAAAAAGTTTGATATACAAGGCGTAGCAATTTTTCAGGTGCGAGGCCATACATGTGGTATGCCGAGTGCCTGAAAAATTGCTACAACGCAGTAGATCGGACTTTTTACGACGCCATCAATTCTCATTCCTTCGAATAAAAGTAGGCTCATCCAGAAGCTCTTCATCCAGAACATTAAAGGCGTAACGCTTTCTTTTGCTGCCTGGCAAAGGTGGGTTCCCGGAATCGTGATCCAGACCGGATTCTCCAAAAGGAAGTGAATTCTGTGCCGGCTCTTTTTCCGCCCTGGTCACTAATTGGGTCACCTTTTCAGGAAGCTGCTCCATCTCTTCTTCCTGCTTAATACCGGTGGCAATGACCGTGACCCTTAATTCTTCCCCGAGGGAGTCATCAAATATGACACCAAGGATAATATTTGCATCATCATGAACTTCTTCATAAATCTTGCTTGTGGCTTCGGTTACTTCAGCCATGGTCAAGGTATCCTTCTTGGCAGAAATATTGACCAATACCCCTCTGGCACCATCAATACTGATATCCTGAAGAAGAGGGCTGGCAATGGCCATGCGTACCGCCTCGGAGGCTCTTTTCTCGCCGACACCGACGCCAGCACCCATCAAAGCCGGTCCCATTTCATTCATAACAGTTCGGACATCTGCAAAATCAGGATTAATATAACCGGGAAGATTGATAAGATCCGTGATTCCCTTTACGGCCTGAACCAGAACATCATCTGCCATTTTCATTCCATCAACAAAAGTCGTATGCCTCTGGGTCAGGGAGAGTATTCTGTCATTGGGAATAGTAATAATAGTATCAACATGCTTTTTGAGTTGTTCCCAGCCGGCTTCAGCATTTTTCATTCTGGCCCGGCCTTCAAAAACAAAAGGCTTTGTGACAACTGCAACAGTTAACGCTCCAAGCTC
This sequence comes from Candidatus Desulfobia pelagia, assembly GCA_014382295.1. Lineage (GTDB taxonomy): Bacteria > Desulfobacterota > Desulfobulbia > Desulfobulbales > SURF-16 > Desulfobia > Desulfobia pelagia. The sequence continues at coordinate 72,698 of JACNJZ010000171.1, forward strand.
TTTGCTTATCCTGGCAACTACGGGAGCAGCTCCGGTACCTGTACCGCCGCCAAGACCGGCGGTTACAAAAACCATATCACTTTCTTTGAGCGACTCACGGATTTCAGCAATGCTCTCTTCGGCTGATTCCCTTCCGCGTTCGGGGTTGGCACCTGCACCCAGACCTTTGCTAATTTCAGCACCGATCTGCAGTTTCAGATCAGCCCTGGAATGCTCAAGGGCCTGCAGATCCGTATTGGCAGCAATAAACTCAACACCCAGGAGTTTGCTTTCCACCATAGTGTTAATTGCATTGCCGCCACCACCGCCAACGCCTATCACTTTTATTCTTGCCCTTGATGAGTTTTCCGCCAACGTGAACTCCATTTCATTCTCCCAGAACTTTCTGCTTCAAATAGTCTTATTTTCAGCGAAGCATTATATATATAGTACTTATAATTTAGATCTCAAACAAGCGATAAAACATGCTACATCAATTTACCGAACAACCCCTTAATCTTTCGCGCAAGACCACCTAACCCTGAACGATCCCTTTCTATATAGAGTCGTCCTGATTCACTTTTTTTACCATAAATGACCAGTCCGACCCCGGTGGCACATTGCGGTGTATTGACAATATCAAGAATACCACCGATATGCTGCGGATAACCTATCCGTACCGGAAGATCAAAAATCTGTTCTGCCATCTCGACGATATGTGTCAGCATCGAGGTTCCTCCGGTGAGAACCAGTCCGGCATTCACGAACTGCTTTGTCCCTGAGTCAATCAATTCATGATTGATTAATGTCAACATCTCCTCAATTCTCGGTTCAAGTATCTCACCCATAACTCTCTGGGACAGCTTCCTGGACTTCCTGCCGCCGACACTTGGGACCTCAATCGCCTGATCCTTGTCAATGAGCGCCGATATCGCGCAGCCATATTTTTCCTTAAGTCGCTCAGCTTCCTTAATCGGTGTTCGCAGCCCCACAGAAAGATCATTGGTGAGATTATTACCGCCAACCCCAAGCACAAAGGTTTTTTTAATACAGTTTTCAGCAAAAACAGCAAGATCAGATGTCCCTCCGCCAAGATCAAGAAGAGCTATACCAAGCTCCATCTCTTCCGGCGTCAATACAGCCTCAGCAGAGGCTATGGGCTCAAGGACAACATCATCCACCTGCAGTCCGGCCCTGTTGCAACATTTGATAATATTTCGTACCGCGGTTATAGAGCCTGTAACGACATGCACTTCGGCTTCCAGGCGTACTCCTGTCATCCCCAAGGGATCTTGAATGCCGCCCTGCCCATCAACCTTGAACTGCTGGGGCAGAACATGTATCACTTCCTGATCCTGACTCAGGGGAATAGCTTTGGCATTTTCTACAACCTTATCTATATCATCCCGTGTTATTTCGCCATTCTTGACGGCTATGACACCATCACTGTTAATGCCGCTTATATGACTGCCGGCTATCCCCACGTAAACTGAGGAAATAGTGCATCCTGCCATCATTTCCGCTTCTTCTACTGCTTTTTTTATCGAACCGACAGTGCTTTCAATATTAACGACAACACCTTTACGCAACCCAACAGAAGGACAGGCACCGACACCGATAATATCAACTCTGTCCTGAAAAACTTCGCCAACCACAGCACAAATCTTCGTGGTTCCTATATCAAGACCTACTATTAATTCCCCTCTTTGCTGCGCCATCTCTACACCTTTTATCTTTAACCGGATCCAACCGGAAACAACTCAGTGCTCCTGCCCGAAAAAGAAACGTCCAGGCCGGCACTAAGCAGAGAATTTAACATATTGGCAAATTGCATTTTCTTGAAGTCTGCGCTTAGCAGCGAATTCATAAATTTCACAATCACGTTATTTACTGAAACTGACAAGAACTCTGTTGCTAGAGTCTTCTTTTGCATTCTCGGCCCCGGACAGATAATTCAAATCAATAGAGGCTGTGGAGACATATTCCTTCTTCCTGTACAGCCAGGAAAGAACTTTACTTAACCTGCTGTATTTCCGCTTCATTTCCCCTTTCCCAAGATATATGGGAAAAGGATTATCTGCCAGATACATCGTCAACTGCCCTTCCTGACCCACATGAATTTCAGAAATATTCTGTGTAGGCAGAACAGGATTACCGCCTCCGGCATAACTGATAAAGCTGAGGGCATCCTTCAACCACTCTTCCCCATTCTTTCCGGTTTTACTTTTCTCCCTTCCTGTAATTACCGGAAAATCCAGACTATCGGCCGGAAGCACCGGCGAAATGAAAAAACCTTTTTTATCGACGTAGGCTAAGCCTGCATCCTGATTTAGAATGGCCAACGGAACTCGCTCCCGAATCCTGATATGCAGCTCATTTGGCCATTTTCTTTTTACTGTTGCCGACTGAATCCAGTTCTGTTTTTCAAGATGCTTTCGCAACCTGGTTGTTCTCAAGGACCATAAATTTGTCTTTATATCCAGGCCGCTCCAGGAAAGAACCTGTCTCGTATCCAGACGCTGGCAGCCGGTTATATCCACTTTGTCCACTTGAAAAAAAACAGACCTGCTCAACCCCTGATATATCAGCATACAAATACCCCCGCCAACAAGGGCGACAATGAAAACCACTGATACCAGAAACAGGAATTTACCACCGAATTTCTTTTCATTTTCCTTTCTGCTGTAATCAATGATTGATTTTTTCTTCTTTACTCCCATCCCAAAAATCGAACTTCAGGCTCCAGAAAAACACCGGAAGTTTCCTCAACCCTCTGCTGAACAATATGCATCAACCCGATAATGTCAGCGGCTGTGGCAGATCCATTATTCACAATAAAATTTGCGTGAACATGCGACACTTCAGCTCCTCCGACTCTTTTGCCTTTTAGACCTGCATGTTCTATAAGTTCACCGGCACTCTTGCTTCCTGCAGGATTTTGAAAAAATGATCCGCCTGATGGTGTATTCAGCGGCTGATTCTTTTTTCTCTGCTCCAGCAATTCCTGGCATTTTCCCCTGCTGTCTGCAGCAGTGCTTTTCTTCAAACGGAACACACATTCAACAGCTACCATGGAACTCTCCTCTCCCCATGATCTATATTGAAAATCAATTTCCTTTCTTTTTTTCGTAACGATTTCACCTCGCTCAGTCATCATGTCAACTGCCGAGACAACTTCACTTATTTCCCCGCCCCAAGCTCCGGCATTCATGACGATAGCCCCGCCGACAGTGCCCGGAATCCCTGCGGCAAATTCAAGCCCTGAGAGTCCCTGATCAGCAGCCCATTTCACCAGCCCTGAAAGGCTGTGGCCTGCTTCAACTTTGACCAGAACAGAATCACCATCTTCTTTTACTATGTGGCAACGGGAAAAATTTTTCCCAAAAACAATCACAACTCCTTTGATGCCCTTGTCACTTACAACAACATTGCTTCCTCTTCCAAGAATATGCCAGGGAATATTCATCTTTCGAAGTCCCTGAATAAGCTGGGACACCTCTTTGGTTCCCCGCGGAAAAACAAGTGCATCTGCGGCTCCGCCCACCCGAAACGTTGTATAGGAAGATATCGAAGCATTCCACAATACTTCCCCACTCCAGAAATCGGCCATTTCATCATTAAAGAACGGCGCCCAATCAGGTCTCATTTTACTTCTCCCTCCCACAGGCATCACTATGAATGAAGTCTTTTCTTTACATTCCCTGGCTGTATTCATGAGCACCATTCCCCTGGTGGGAATTTTGTTTCCAAAGGCCTTATTCTGCCAAAAGGCTAAGGATTTTCTCACCCGCCTGCCAGATATCCCCAGCTCCCAGTGTGAGCACAACATCCCCTTCGCAGAGATCCGGTACAATCTCTCCCGGCAACCGACTCACCTCGCCAATATATACTGCGTTCTTATGTCCATGATCTCTGACCCCCTTCAGAAGCTGCTCCCCTGAAACACCAGGTATTGGCTGCTCACTGGCTGCATATATGTCCGTAAGAATCAGGAGATCTGCCTCATGAAATGCTTTACAGAATTCCTTGTAAAGTGCCTGGGTTCGAGAGTACCTGTGCGGCTGAAAAGCAACAACCAGTCGCCGACGCGGCCAGGCATCTCTCAGGGCAGCAAGTGTGGCTTTAATTTCCGTTGGATGATGACCATAATCATCAATCACAGTAATATTTTCGACCTCACCTTTCACCTGAAGACGTCGCTGCACTCCGGAAAAACTTGCCAGAGCCGAGGCAATATCCTCAAAAGGTATCTCCAGCTCCATTGCGACAGCAATTGCGGCAAGACTGTTAAGCACGTTGTGCCTACCAGGTGAGGAAATACATACACCACCCAGCACTTCCCTGGCCGAACAGACTTCAAAAGTGGTTTCCAGCCCATCAGTATTCAATTCACGGGCATACAGATCCGCCTGGGCTGAAAGCCCGTATGTTATAATCCGTTTCTTTATCTGCGGCAGAAGATCTGCAATATTGGGATCATCAAGACAGAGAATTGCTGCTCCGTAGAAAGGAATCTTATTGATAAATTGCAAAAAGATTGCTTTTATTTCATCTATGTCTTTATAGAAATCCAGATGCTCGAGATCAATATTAGTGACAACTTCAACAACAGGAGAAAGCTGCAGAAAAGACCCGTCACTTTCGTCAGCTTCGGCAACCAGGAATTCCCCCTCCCCGAGCTTGGCATTTGTCCCAAGACTGTTCACTTGTCCGCCGATAACAACTGTAGGATCAAGTCCGGCCTGGGCAAGAATCCAGCCGACCAGTGATGTTGTCGATGTCTTGCCGTGACTGCCTGCTATGGCAATACCAAACTTTTTGAGGCGCATAAGCTCGGCCAGCATTTCAGCTCTTGGAATCACAGGGACATGCGCTTCTGAGGCAGCAATCACTTCAGGATTATCCTTTCTGACTGCCGAAGAAGTTACTACCACGTCAGCCCCCTCAATCCAATCGGCATTGTGCCCTTCATAAACCACTCCACCGAGCTCTTCCAGCCTCCTGGTGATATCAGTCTGACGAAGATCCGATCCGCTGACCTTGTATCCAAGGTTCAAAAGCAGCTCGGCAATTCCGCTCATTCCTATGCCGCCAATACCGACAAAATGTATCTGTTTGGTCTTTTTATACACAGCTGGTGTTTCAATCCAGAGTAAAGGTTTTTTTTTCTGAAAGTTTTACCTTCCAGGACATAAACTGGCTTTTATTTCTTGTACAATTACTTTAACGGCATCTGGCCTGGCCAGCTTCCTTGCAGCCTCAGACATCTCTTTTCTTTTTTCTTCGCTGGCGAGAAGAAGAAGGATTTCATCCGCCAGCTTTCGGGGCTCAAGATCTTTTTCAAGAAACATCCTGGCAGCTCCCCCTGCCTCCAGATATTCCCCGTTTGTACGCTGGTGATCGTCAGCCGCATAAGGGTAGGGAATCAAAATCATCGGTTTCCCCAGCACCGTCATCTCTGCCAGAGTTGTTGCCCCGGCCCTGGAAATAACCATATCGGCTTCTCTGTAAACCCTTGCCATGTCATCAAAGAATGCTGAAACTTCAGCATCTAATCCAAGACTTGCATATGCTGTTTTAACCGACTGCTCATCATCTTTCCCGGTCTGATGAATCACTCTGAAAGTATCTGGAAGCCTTCTTTTCGCCCCTTTCAAGGCTTCGGCAACCATCATGTTCACCCTGTGGGCTCCGAGACTCCCACCCAGAACAAGAAGTGTTTTGCCATGACGTTTCACCTTATCCCCCTCAGGCGCAGCAGCCAGATCCAGAAGTTCTTCCCGAACCGGGTTTCCTGTCAACAGGCATTTCCCTGCTGGGAAATACTTTTCACTATTCGGGAAGGATATAAATACCCGATGAACAAATTTTCCAATAATACGATTGGCCAGGCCCGGAACCGAATTCTGCTCCTGAATACAGGTTGTGACCCCCATCAGTCTTGCCGCCAGCAATACCGGGCCGGTGACGTAGCCGCCAACTCCAAGTACAAGGTCCGGCTTAAATTTCCTGATCAGGCGTCCGGCCTCCAGGAGGCTCAGCGGCAGCTGAAAAAGGCTCTTCAATCTTAAGCTGCCGGATTTCCCCTTTAAACCCTGGCACGCAATGGAGGCCGTTTCAAAATTCCGCCCTGTCAAGACTCTCATATCAGTGTGTCGCCGGGTGCCGATAAAAAGAACGCTGCTTCCTGGAGCATTGGCAAGAAATGTTTCAGCTACAGCAATTCCAGGAAAAAGATGACCACCGGTTCCACCACCACTGACAATGAGCCTCAGCCCTTTCTGACACATAAACTCTTAGCTCACCCCTGCTGATGCAACCTTCTGACATCTGAACTCATAGGCCTTTGCAATCTGCACCATCGTTGCCTGATAGCAATTAGGACAAAACCCGTATGAAACATCCTGTCTTTTTGTTATTTTCTGTCTTATCCAACGATCCCCATCCTGATTCCGTTTGCAGCGACAACATACTTTTTCCATGTTCCCCTCTTTTCAGTTTGATGCTGCGTTTTCTCATTTACTTCTCTATCTTCCTCTTTCTCTCTCTTGTCTTTTCAAAAACTACTTGTCTAACAGGCGCCCCACAGCCTTCTGAAAATGTTCTCCCCTGTCTACATAAGACCTGAACATATCAAAACTGGAACAAGCTGGTGACAACAGAACTGCATCACCCTTTACTGCCAATTCCGCTGCTCTTTTCACTGCAGCATCAAGATCCTGAAGCATCTCTACCTCTGTATGGGCTTCAAGTGCTTTTGCCATCTTCTCTCCGGCTTCACCGATAAGCAGCAGTTTCTTAACTTTTTCCCGAACTTTCTCGGTAAGGAGTGCATAGTCGCCCCCTTTATCCCTTCCGCCGGCGATGAGGATGACTGGTCGCTCCATTCCAGCCAGGGCAGATTGTACGGCACCAATATTTGTAGCCTTTGAATCATCGTAATATGCCACGTTGTTGATCTCTGCGACCAGAGTTACTCTATGGGGAGGAATTTGAAATTCCTGCAGCCCTGCCGTAACTCCCCTTTCTGAACAGCCTATCAAACGGGCGGCAAGAATAGCGGCCATACAATTATCTCTTACCGGAGACACCTTCATCTGTGCTGGAAGGACATATTGCTCCTTCCTACCCTGACGTTCCCAACAAATCTCTACGTGATCATTTTTCCATTCTGCGCCCGGCATCCCTTCCAATCCTCTGCCGAAAAAATACTTTTTCCCTTTGCCGCCCAATTTTTCAAGACGGGCCATGATCTCTTCATCAGCGGCGTTCAGCACCATTGCATCTTCGGGCTGTTGATTCCGAAAAAGTTCAAATTTTGTATCTCCATACTCCTCATAGGAAGAATACCGATCAAGATGATCCGGAGTAATATTGAGTAACACCCCCACCTTCGGCCGGAAAGTTCCTGCTGTTTCCAGTTGGAAGCTGCTTACTTCCAGAACTGCTGCTTCTGCATCACCATTTTCCAATATAAATTCCGTCACCGGCGTTCCGATATTGCCTCCGACAAAGACTTTTTTTGCATCAGCCTGCAACATCGCTCCAACCATTTCAGTAACTGTTGTTTTGCCGTTGGTTCCGGTCACTGCAACAATGGGAATATCAATAAAACATGAAGCAAGACCCATTTCGCCGATAATCGGAACATCTCTATTGCCTGCCTCAACGATTGGCGGAATATCTCGGGGTACTCCCGGGCTTACAACAATTACATCTGCATCCTGAAATGCCTTGAGAGTATGCCCTCCAAACTCAGCTTCAATCTTTTCCTTTTCAAGCCATTCTAACAATTCCGAAGATTTCTCTTCCCTTACCCCTGAATCTGATAATGAAACAGCAGCCCCCTTCCGTTTCAGAAATTGCAAGGCCGCAAAACCTGACTTTCCGCCTCCAACCACCAACACATCATATGCTGCCGGGTTTTCGATAAAATGTGAAAGCCTCTCCTCCTTCCTGTCCATTTTTCAGAAGACTTAACGCAATTTCAAGGTTGCAAGGGCAGTAAGCCCCAGTATAATAGAAACGATCCAGAACCTGACAACCACTTTTGGCTCCTGCCATCCCTTTTTCTCAAAATGATGATGAAATGGAGCCATGAGAAAAATTCTTTTGCCCCCGGATATTTTAAAATATCCAACCTGCAGAATGACCGAGAGTGCTTCCATAACAAATATACCGCCGACAAGAGCCAGAAGAATCTCCTGCTTTATAATAACCGCCACTGTCCCCAATGAACCTCCTATGGCCAGGGACCCGACATCGCCCATGAACATCTGGGCCGGATATGAATTAAACCAGAGAAATCCAAGACAGGCCCCAGCCAGAGCCCCGCAGAAAACAGTCACTTCACCGGCTCCTTCAACGTAAGGAATCTGCAGATAGGCAGCAAGTCCTGCATGCCCGGCAAGATAAGAAAAAAGGAGGTAAACCCCGCTGGTAATAACCGTTGGCCCGGCTGCCAAGCCATCCAGGCCATCAGTCAGATTAACAGCATTAGATGCACCGACAATCACCAGAAACATGAAACCGACATACAGCCAGCCGAGATCCGGCGCCACATTTTTAAAAAACGGGAATCGAAGGGTTGTATCGCTGTCAGGAAGCTGCATCAAAACTGCTCCAACAATGACAACACCAGCCAGCTGCATCAAAATTTTTCCCCGTGCGCTTAACCCCTTACTGTTTTTCTTTTTTATTTTTCTGTAATCATCAATGGCGCCGATAAAAGCATACCAGACCGTTATTCCAAGAATGAGCCAGATATAGAGATTTGAAAGATCAGCCCACAGCAGAGTCGCTGACACAACAGCAAATATAATAAGGAGACCGCCCATTGTCGGCACTCCCTGCTTCACGAGATGTGTTTCAGGCCCATCGGTTCGGACAACCTGACCAAGCTGTTTCTCCTTTGCCAGTTGAATGAATTTCTGACCCAGGAACAGTGTAAGTAAAAAAGCCGTTACAATCGCACCTATCCCCCTGAAGGTAATATACCGAAAGACATTGAAGCCTCCGAAGATGGTATGAAGTGGGTAGAAAAGGTGGTAGAGCATTTTATTAATTGATACTTGGTAATCGAGAATTGATAATTAAACGTATTGTTTCATATCCAGAAAATCCTTGTCTCATATCCTTAACTTTCCATTTCCAATTGTTTTTTAAGACCTTCGATGACTGTTTCCATTCGCATTCCCCGTGATCCCTTTACAAGAATCCAGTCTCCCTCATTCAATTCACCGAGATGCACCATCTCTACCAGTGCATCGATAACCTCATCATTGGAGTTCACCTGCCGTGCCTGGTTAATAGTCATGCGGGCATCCAGTGCTCCTTCAACTACTTTTCTGGAGAATTCACCCACGACAAAGAGAGAATTAAAGCCTGTAATGGCTACCGTTTCTCCTAATTGCCGGTGAGCCTTCACACTGCTGTCACCCAGTTCAAGCATGTCCCCAAGAACTGCCACCGCCTTATTACCCTTATTCATTGCCTGAACTGTTTTAAGTGCAGCACACATCGATGAAGGATTTGCATTATAACAATCATTTACTACTCTCAGTCCTGCAATTTTTTCTATCTTCAGGCGCTTATCATACGGCTCAAATTTTTCCAGTCCTTTCACAATGGTATCGAAATCAGCTCCAGCCGCATAGGACATTGCCGCTGCGGCAAGAGCATTTGTCACATTATGCTCACCAAGACTGCGGATATGTATGCGCTCCTTTTTGTGATTGATATGGAGGGTAAAAGCCATTCCAAATTCACCCTCATTACGAACATGGGTTGCCCTGACATCGGCATTTCGGTTTTTCCCAAAAGAAATCTGTTTCTGGGAGCGTTCAGCCGCCAGTTTTTTCACCCTCTTATCATCTATATTCACACAAAATCTTGCCCATGACTTCCCCCGCTCAAACAGTTCGCCTTTAGCTCTGGCAACGCCTTCAATGGAATCAAGTCCAGCAAGATGGGCATCCTGCACATTGACAATACAGGCGATATCCGGGTTAGCAATTGCTGTCATTCTGGCAATTTCACCAGGCCTATTCATACCCATTTCAAGAATAGCGATATCATGTTTATTCTCAACAGGCAGCAGAGAAAGGGGCATCCCGATAAGATTGTTAAGGTTTCCCTCTGTTTTTAATATGGCGAACTTCTGGGCCAGTATCACAGCACACATTTCTTTGACTGTCGTTTTACCTGAACTTCCTGTGATTGCTATAACCAGCAAGTTTCCCATCAGTCTGCGCCGATATGCGGCCAAATCGCCCAGGGCCTTCAAAGTATCGGGCACTTCCACAACAGCAACCGGCATCTTTTTTTTCGGTATGACAGAAACTACAAGCCCGGCCGCTCCTTTTTTCACAGCCTCTTCAAGAAAGTGCTGCCCGTCAAAACGATCTCCGGATAATGCGACAAAAAGATCTCCCGGTTTCAACGTCCGGGTATCTGTTGAAATTGCCCGAAAAGCAGTTTCCGTTTCACCAGAGACAAAGCGGCCATTTGTTGCTAACAACACCTGACTCACAGTCCAGGATACTTTCTTGTCCATGCTGACACCATTATTCAAGGCAACCGCATTCTGCCTTCTCGCTGGCTGGCTGCATCCATCTTTTAATGCTGCTGCTAACTCCATTACCCTTTCTCCCGCTCCTCTTCTCAGGCGGCCTGGCGATTACGCTCAAGCTGCTCTCTTGCTTCCTGCCTGTCATCAAAAAAAATCCTACCAGATCGATCAATCTGGTAGGATTCGTGACCTTTACCACAAATCAAGATGACATCTCCCGGCCTGCTCGTTTCTATGGCTCTTTGTATCGCCTTTCTTCGGGATTCGATAATGTCATACCCTTTCAATTGCGGATTCTCCCGCAGCTCTTCACTGTCAATCTTAGTAACTGAAATCCCCTGAAGACCTTTCTCAATTTCCGTTAGAATTTGCGAAGGCAACTCACTCCTGGGATTATCAGATGTCAGCAGACACACATCTGCCAACTTACCGGCAGCTTCACCCATCAATGGACGCTTCCCTTTGTCTCGATCCCCACCGCATCCAAAAACAACAACAAGCCTTAAAGGCTGCAGATCTTTTATTGCTTGTAGGACATGACTCAAGGCCTCGGGAGTATGGGCATAATCAACAAATACATGTATAACTCCTTCCCCATTCTCTTCTGTTCCGACTGTTATTCTCTCAAGCCGTCCAGGTACCCCCTTTAAAACTTTAAGAGCTGCAGTCATTGCGTCAGTTGTATATCCCAGGACCAGCCCGCAAGCAATGCAGCCAAGGACATTTTCCAGATTAAACGCCCCGACCAGGGGAATTTCAATCTCGAAAACAGAATCGTTTGCTGTGATTTCTGCACAAATCCCGGCAAGACTAAATGTATATTTCTCCGCCTTGACATCACCATCCTCGATACCGCAAGTGATCACCTGTAGATCTGTCTCCACTGACAGGAAATCGGCCAGCTTTCTTCCCCAGGAAACTTCATGCTGTCGTGAAGGCTTCCCTACAACAACTACAGCCTTCCCAGTCTTCTTCATATGATCAACAAACAGTCTTTGCTTTGCTGCAAAATAATTGTCCATTGACCCATGAAAATCCAGGTGATCCCGACTCAAATTAGTGAAAAGAGCGACATCAAACTGCATGGCATTTACTCGTCCCTGCGCAATCCCATGGGAAGACACTTCCATAACAACATGGGTTACACCACGGTCAGCCATTATCCGCAGCTGCTTTTGGATATCAAGGGGTTCGGGGGTCGTCAGGGTGGAATCCATAGAAACATCAAGATATCTGATGTTTATTGTTCCTATAACTGCAGGAACTCCTCCCCCTGCAGCTATTAACTGCTCCAATATATATGACGATGTTGTCTTGCCATTCGTGCCGGTTATTCCGACCATAACCATTTCACTGGCAGGGTAATCATAAAATGCGGCAGCAATGTGCCCCATTGCAGCCCGGGTGTCAGAAACTTCAATCAGCGGCACGTCAAGTTCCTTGTCTGCAGAAGACTCAGCAACTACCGCTACGCAGCCCTTTCTGACTGCTTCTTGAATATATTGATGGCCATCACTGCTTTCTCCGCGAATTGCGACAAAAAGCATTCCGGAAAGAACCTGCCGGGAATCGGCCGTAATACCGGTCACAGAAATAGCCGAGATATCAGCTGGCACCCGGACTGGAATTTTAGCCAGTAGGTCCCTTATCTGTTTTCCGATTAATTGCTGAATCATAGTGGAGGTCTTCAGTCTTTTTTTGTGTCAGAATTCTGATTTCTTTTTCTCGCCATCAATACGCACTTATCGCTGACCAGAACACTTCCCGCCTCCGGGTGTTGCTGGACAACAGTACCTGATCCTTCAATGCTTACTGTGCAGCCGATGGATTGAAGTATTCGCAATGCCCTGCGAATACTTAACCCATGCAGATCAGGCATAATCTCCTTCACCGGTTTCGGTTGTATATTCGCCTGGGTAACATCGCGCCCCTGCTGCCCTTGCCATGCTGCCAACATGGCCTCATGATCATATTCCGGCACCTGAAGCTTTCCTTTTATTTTTTTGCTTGCTCGTGCCACCGGAAGTGCTTTCTGCATAAAAGTTTTCGTGAGTTTTTCTATCCTCGAAGGCTTGGTGACATCTATCATTCCCTGGCTGAACGAGATAAGCATGACAAGCTCCGGAGCGCTCATTGGCGCAGCGGCCAGGACAGCCCCATCGTACAGGGTCTGATCAGGGCCTGAAACGCCTTGCAGAATCGAGGCACCACCGGAACCATCTTCAGTTTTCCCCTCGTTGTCCGCATTGATTTCTCCGCCATACTCATCAAATTCCCTGACTGCCACTGCCACGTTGCCAGGCATTGACTTCTGCAAAGATTCAGCAATGAAAAAGGACTTCCCTGAAGGCGAGGTTTCCTCCAAAAAATGGCGAAACTCTCTACTTTCTTCTTGGCTGAAAAAAGTCTTTCGAGAGGCTGCTGAAACGTCTTTCCCCTCTAAATCACCACTATCGGAGATCGTACCTAAAACCATATGCGGCTCAACTGACCTGCCATCATTCACCAGGCTCCCGAAACTGTTCAGCACATGTAGTGCTGAAGCAGTATCCTCGCTGCCCATTTCGAATCCGGCCGATCGAAAAAATTCATTTTCCATGTGCGGCTGCAATAGGGGCTGCCCCTCATCAGAATGCGCGTCTCCTGCTTCAGCAACTATCGATGCCAACCAGGGTGAAATGATATTTTTTTTCCTGTCGAGTTGCCATAAAGGTGCTGATGGTGCGCTTTTTGCCACTTTTTTCAGCCTTGGAGATATAATTTTACTGCTGCCCTCTTTCATTCCAGACTCAACCGATCTTCTCAATCCTGCGTCTATCACAGCAGCCAGCTTGAAAATGGAAAGAAGCCCTCCTGTTTTTACAGAAACAGTTGCCACTCCCGCTCTTTTATCTTCCGTTGCCAGCGCCGGAGTAAAAAAATGTTGCGATGACGGCACCTGGGCACTGGCAAGTATTTCTCCTGATCTCGGATCCATGAGTATACCGCCTGCCGTTGTCACCAGCAGAGATCCCCCCTGCTTATAGCCAACATCTTCCACAATATTTTCCAGCAATTTCATCAAGCTGGACTGCAACTCCAGATCAAGAGTCAAAACCAGATGTCTGCCGGAAAGCAGCGAATCATTGAATGAAAACTCGACCCCTGACAAGCCAACTTCATCCTTTACCTGGCCAATAAACTGAGGAGCATCCGGCCAGTTGGGATATACACGCTCAACCCTGTCGTGGAAATAAACACCATCAAGATCCAGAGACTTAATACTCTTTGCTTTCTCGGGAGAAATATTACGGGCAAGCCAGGTGAAATTTCTTTCCGTTTTCAACTCCTCAAGCAGCTCCGCCTCTTCATGGGACAGCAACTTTGCAAGCACCCCGGCCGTAGCAGCAATATCGTCAAACTCTCGAGGCTTGACATATACTGAAGAAGTCTGGATACTCGCTGCCACCATATTAAGCCTTCGGTCATAAATGTTTTTTCTGCGAACATCGTATAGAGACGATTGGACTGCAGGTTCAACAAATTCCGGTTCCTGCTCTTCATCAAAAAAAAACGGTCCCTGATATAACCTGTAAAAAACAAGGACCAAAACCAGCAACACAATTCCCAGAAAGAGACGCCTCCTCTTTTGCTTCCCCTTTTCTTTTGACTTGTCTGTATATGTTGCCCAGTCTCTGATTTCGCGACCCATCCTCTAAATATCACGACTCAGGATTGATTTATTATTCGTTCCTTCAAATAAATGTGCCTTTACAACCCCGAGTCAAAACGCAATCCACTTTTTCATTAGGGGCGAGCAACCTGCATCCCCCGACTGCCGCTTCCCGCCGAAGGTGCATATAAACCCAGCCTGACCGCTGCCAATGCTTCAATATGCTCCTTACTGGTAATGCTTTTTTTTTCGGTATAGAGTTCCGTATTCACTTTTTTAATAACGGCCCCATTCTGCTGCTGACGAACAAGCTCATCAAGACCATTTCTGATCTGCAGACCGACCAAAAATGTCCCGACAACCCCACATATCATTGCCAGAGTAACTACCGCGCCAACCAATTTCCACAACCACACACCCCCGGATTTCCTGGAACGGCGCCCATGAATTTTTTGATTTTTCACAGGAAATCCATGTGTTCCTGTGTATCCATGTACTGATCTCTGCATAACCCTATACCTCTTTCACTGCGGCTACTCTCATTTTGGCACTTCGTGACCTGGGGTTCATATCTTTTTCTGCGTCCCCGGCAATTACAGGTTTAGGAGTTAACACCCGCAGTGCGTTATTACTGCTGAACTGCCTTTTTACCAGTCTGTCTTCCAGAGAATGAAAGGAAATGACACAGAATCTGCCGCCTGGTCGAATGTACTGCACCCCATCCGTCAAAATTTTCTCTAAATTATCAAGCTCTCCGTTAACGGCTATACGCAAGCCCTGAAATGTTCTGGTTGCAACATGAATTTTCTTAGGGCGAAATCGGCGCGGCACAGCTTTCTCAATGATACTTACCAGCTGCCTCGTCGTTGAAAATTTCTCTTTTCTTCTCTCCTCAACTATAAACTCCGCAATCCGTCTGGCCTGCCGTTCCTCACCGTAATAATAAAGGATGTCGGCCAACTCCTCTTCACTGCAGTGATTAAGCAGATCAGCCGCAGTTTCGCCCCTTCTGGTATCCATCCTCATATCGAGGGGCTCACTTCCCTGAAAACTAAACCCCCGGCCGCTGCTATCAAGCTGGAGAGACGAAAGACCGAGATCAAGCAGAATTCCGTCAACCATTGCATAGTGAATTTCTTTCAGCGCCTCTTCCAGTTCCGCAAAATTACGGCGGACATAAATAACTCTTTCACCGTAAGAAGCCAGGTTCGCCCTGGCCAGACTGAGAGCCTCGCTATCCCAGTCAAAACCGATTACGCGCCCATCAGGATTTGAAGCCTCAAGAATAGCTCTGGTGTGACCTCCCAGGCCAAGATTCCCATCTACATAAATTCCGCCGGACACTGGTGACAACCAGGAAACAACTTCTTCAAGCAATACCGGCTGATGAATGTCACTTCTTGCTAAACCGGATTCTGCAGGCTCATTTCCATTTTCATTCATCCTCAACCCGCAATCCTTAATCCACTATCAGAACATTCCCAGTTCATTAAAAGTCAGGTCAAAATCCGCAAAATCCTGATCCGTTAAAGTACTGTCAATCTCCCAGGTTTCCTTGCTCCACACTTCAAAAAAGGTGAGCATTCCATTCATGATTATTTCTTTATCGAGATTAAGTTGATTTCGAAGATGAACAGGAAGAAGGATACGGCCGTTTTTATCAGCCTGACACTCGACTGACCCGCCGACAAGATAGCGAACCATTTTGGCAACATGCGGTTGCTGTCGTTCCAGGCCGAGCAGAGCCTGTTCTTTTTTTTCCCATTCGGGGAGGGGATAAATACGTAAACATTTATTCCAGGGGGGGGTAATGAGGAGACGATCATCATATTCCCGGAGCAAAACATCACGGAATCGGGCAGGAATATTAATCCTCCCCTTCCCATCCAAACTATGTTCAGATCGGCCGCGGAATCTACTCACCGGACTTGAGATCATTTTTTCTGACACCATGGACTCCTTCCTACACCTTTGCACCGCCAAGAACCACTTTGCACCACCTCATTATCTTTATACGGCTGAAAAGGCAAGAGTGTCAAGATAAATTTCTCAGGGAATAATGCCTCTTTTTTCCTTCAATGAATCGAATTAGCCTATGTTGTATTGAAGCCAGAGAAAGACACACAACATGTTGTAAATATGCCTAACACATTACAATAAAATTTTCTGCCACGAACAAAGTGGGGGAAAGTGGGCCACATATTAACAAAACCTTTTTTTGTCTCCATTGTTAATACTGTCAAAATCACGCCATAAAAGACAAATACCTGCCACCAGGAAACTCCAACAAAGCAACCTCAAAAAAAAACATCACGCAACTTCAGCATGTTACACAAAAATCACTCGCCGGCAGGAAAATTGCAAAGAGAACACATTGGAAAATGTTTTTCCACAAACAACAACAAAACATGAAAACACATTGAGAATTACCACAAATAGAAAAAGGCCATGACGAGGCAGCCTATGAACGTGAGCATTAAGATCATACTGACAATTCTACTTACCATTGCCGCCCTGCATCCATTTACCCTGCAGGCTATCGAAGATAGCAGTGGAATAAGGATCTCACTCCAGCAAAACAAAAATCGCGCCGAGGAAGTATACCAAGAGGCTCTGTCCATTATGGGAGAACCGGAAAGCGGCCGAAATTACAGTAAGGCAGCTGAACTACTGCGACAGGCCGCCGAAGACGGCCACGCCGAAGCGCAATACAGCCTTGCCCTGAGATACCTCTTGGGACAGGGGGTTCCAAAAGAATATAATGAAGCGGTGAAATGGCTGAGAGCAGCAGCAGAGCAGGGACTGGCAGACGCCCAATACAGCCTGGGACTCAGGTATCAACTGGGCCAAAATGTTCCGCTAAACAATGCCGAAGCAAAAAAATGGACACAAAAGGCTGCAGATCAGGGTCATCTGGCCGCAAAATTCAATATTGCATACCGCAAGGCCCTACAGGGAAAAGCAGATGACCAGTATAAACTGGCACGCCTGTATTATACTGGAAAGGGAGAAAAACAGAATTTCCTGGAAGCAGCGAAGTGGTTTGCGGCAGCGGCAAAACAGGGCCATGCCGATGCCCAATTCAGCCTGGCTGTCATGCTGAATGACGGAGACAAAATAAAAAAAGACCTGACAAAAGCCGCAAGATGGTATCAGAAGGCCGCTGAACAAGGACACACCAATGCCCAGATTAATCTTGGCGCAATGTATGCCATGGGCAGCGGTGTACCAAAAAACAGGATAAAAGCATATGCCTGGACCTACCTGGCAGCCTCCACCGGTAATGCAATAGCCCAGAGAAATTGCGAATACGCCGTTACCAGAATGACCCCCGGTGAACTCGACGTAGCCCGGCAGATTGCAGCAGAACTCCAGCAGAAAATTTACCCAGGCACACCCTTACGAGACAAGACCCAATAAAATACGGAGAAACTTAAGGCTGTGACAACAGCCATCACCTTTAAACTTCGAACTTGAAACTTGAAACTTTCATATAATAACAGTACGCCTGATATACTTTACAATATCATCAGCGCTGTCCATGATCTCAAAAATATGGAGATCTTCTTCAGTAATACTGCCGGAAGAAAGCAGGGTTTCCCTCATCCAATCGACCAGCCCCGACCAGTAACTGCTTCCCACCAGAACAATAGGAAAAGACTTTATCCTTCTGGTCTGGATCAGTGTCAATGCCTCAAAGAGCTCATCCAGAGTACCGAAACCGCCAGGCATGCAGATGAAAGCCATGGCGTATTTTATAAGCATGACCTTGCGAACAAAAAAATAACGGAATTCGAGAGGAAGACTTGTATACTTATTCTGTGCCTGCTCAAAGGGCAGATGAATATTAAGCCCTATCGAAGGCGCTCCGGCCTCTGTTGCTCCGCGGTTGCCGGCCTCCATAACCCCCGGCCCCCCGCCTGTCATAATGGCATATCCGGCTTCACCAAGCCTCCTGCCGACCTCAACCGCCAACTGATAATTCGGATCATCCTCACTGGTCCGTGCAGACCCGAAAATGGATACAGCCGGCTTGGTCACTGAAGCCAGAGAATCAAAACCATCCACAAACTCCGACATAATCTTAAAAAGGCGCCAGGAATCTCCCGCCTTGAAACTGTCTAGCCAATACTGCTGATTTTCTTCACTATTTGAATTGCTTGGAAACCGCATTCACATCCCCCTTCACCGTCAAACTGCTATCAATAAAGCCCAACACAGGCTTCCCTTTCTGTCGCTTGTTTCACCAAACCAAAGACTTCATGGTACCTTTCAAGCCACCTTTACACCTTTCAGAGCTGACAATGCATCTTTATATTTCGGCTCAAGCTTCAAAGCCCCTCTAAACATCTTTACAGCCACGGCACTCTTTCCCATTTTCTCATTCACTTTACCAAGGGAGAAAAAAATCCGGGCGTTATCCTTATCGCACTCCAGACCCTTCTCAAAAGAGCTCATTGCGCCCTCCAGATCCCCCTGCTGCATCAAAACATTCCCCAAACGCAGCCAGTTATCCCCCTGACCGCTATCCAACTCAACGGACTGCCGACAGAGTGACAGGGCAATCTCATCGCCCTCTTTTGCCTCACCGTATACTTCTCCAAGCATGCTCAGCGCCGTGCCGTCTCCAGGATTATATCGAACAGCCCGCTGCAGACTGGTCATTGCTTTTTCCTTTTCACCGACACCCCTGTATGCTTCACCAAGATAACGATAGACGGCGCCGTGACTGACATCACTTGCTGTTTTCGGCCCCAGCTTTTCCCCCAGCTTAAGCACATTTAACGCCTCAAGATACCGACCATTCTGGCAGTACAATTTCCCCAGCTGAAAAAAAAGGTCGAAATTACCATCACCAGCCTGATGAGCCCGCTCCAGATAATGAAGCCCTTTCTCCCTGTCGCTCATTGCCAGACAGGCAAAACCAAGGTTGTAAAGAGCCATGAAATTCTTTTCTTCCCGGGCAAGCACCTCTTCAAATTGCGTAACGGCCTCGGCGTACCTGCTCATATTGGCATATGTCACCCCAAGGCTGTTCATCACATTGACATTATCCGGGTCAAAAAGAAGCCCCCGTCGATATTCCCCCACGGCACTGGCAAGATCGCCTTCATTGTAATACACATCACCACTGATATTGAGGCTGACTGCATCAAAAACTGTTATACTGCCGGGCCCATAAAAAGCTGTATGCAGCATAGCCCTCTGGCAATTCCCCGACATATCGCTTTTCCTTACTGCCTTGCAGGGATACAGTGCCACTCCCATTGAAACCGCAACACCCTTTTCAGACAGCGCCTGACTGACTTCACTACACCACGCCAGCACTTCCTCTTTCTTTTTTCCTTCAAGAAAAATGAGCCGGTCCCCACCTTCAATTGCAAAAGAAGGGTTTTCGCCCACATCGGCTGACCACGCAGCCTCAGAACGCTCCCCCAACTCATCTTTATCCACATGCAGCTGAACCAGACCAAAGGCATCACTTTTGCCCCAAAGCTTTTTAAGACCTGCTTTCACCGCATCAGCAACAGGGTTCAGCGGATGCGCGCAGGAGTTGCTCACAAACCGATACGAACAAAGAGCAAAAGGGCTGCGTTTCCGTGCTACTTCAAGAGCCTTCCATGCCTGTTCAAAAAACAACTCACCTCGATCCGCTTCCGGCGGCTCAATATCAGATGCGGTAATACCGATATGACCTCTCGGAAAATTCTCCCTTTTCAACCAGCGCAGCAGGAGATCGGCTGTCCTCAATGCCTCTTTTTCATCAACCCCTTCCCAGATCAACCCAAAAATGGAACTTCCCAAATGACATGGGGTCGCCAGATGCCCGACCAGAGAAGCCAAAAAGGCCGCCGCTTTCTTAAAAGACTCCAGAGCCTTTCTGGCATCGGAGGCTCTAGGATATAACTCTACGAGAAGAAGGGAAAAAACCGCCTTCCTTTCTTCGCTGACGACCTCACCCTGCAGCCTTCTCAATCTGCTGACCAGGGCTTTACCATTAAGGAGCCCTGTAACGGAATCCAGGAAAGACTGCTTCAGCAGCCGCATTTCCCGTGAAATCTGCTGACTTTTCTCATAAAGCTGGACAGCAGAAAAACCCTGCATATCTTCGCTGCAGCCTTCGAGAACAGCAACTCCTGCCAAATCGTCCGCCGCCCATAGGGGAAGATACAGCGTATCCTTCTCTGTTGAATCCCACACCCCTTTCTGCTCATGTCGGACCATTTCAACGCCTGCCTTCCAGGCCGGCGGAAGAGCCGCATCAGTTGCCGGCCCTGCAAAATGCACAGCCATACAGGGAAGTGAACATTGAACAATATGTGCAAATTCGCCATTTAGAAGGTCAAAATCTCCGACTTCAATCTTTTTTTCCTGCCAGTCAAAAGGCCCCATTACTCAACCTCAAAAACTTTTAAAAGAGACTGGGAGAGCGGGATTATTTCATCATCGCCCACGGTTCGCATATCCAAAAGCATTCGCTCATTCTCGACCCTGCCAATAACCGGCAAATCTGCTCCCCGCAATTTGCTCTCGAACTCACTCAACTTGAGAGTCCGGGGCCTCAGAACAACTGCACGGCTGGGAAGACCCTGCTCAGGCATGGCGCCGCCCCCCACTCTGGATTCAACCGCTGCAGTATCAACTTCACAATGAGCGGACAGTGTTTTTTTCAAGCGCCGCACCAACCGCCTTGCCCGTCGCTCAATAACATCAAGGGGCATAGCCATCATTGCAAGTGTAGGAATAGTCTCCCGTTTGTCCTCATCAAAATAAAGTCTGAATACCGCCTCCAGTGCAGCCAGGGTAAACTTATCGATACGCAACGCCCTGTTCAGATGATTTTTCTTGATACGGTCAATTATCTTTTTACGACCGACTATCAA
This sequence comes from Candidatus Desulfobia pelagia, assembly GCA_014382295.1. Lineage (GTDB taxonomy): Bacteria > Desulfobacterota > Desulfobulbia > Desulfobulbales > SURF-16 > Desulfobia > Desulfobia pelagia. Next base: position 93,783 of record JACNJZ010000171.1, read on the forward strand.
CCCGGCCTGGGGCCCGCCAAGAAGTTTATCACCGCTGAAAGTCACGACATCGACACCAGCCCGTATGACATCCTGAACCGTTGGTTCTTTTTCCAGACCATACCGGCTCAAATCCACAAGGCTTCCACTACCAAGATCATCCATGACCGGTATTTTATGCTTTCTTCCGAGACTTACCAGATCCTCCAAAGGCACTTCCGAGGTAAAGCCGATAATTCGATAATTACTCATATGAACCTTGAGAAGCAATGATGTCTCTTCGGTAATAGCCTCCTCGTAATCCTTCAAATGAGTGCGGTTGGTAGCACCCACCTCCACAAGACTCGCACCACTTTTTTTCATCACCTCGGGAATCCGAAAGGAGCCACCAATCTCGACAAGCTGCCCCCGGGAGACAATGACCTCTTTTCCCTTTGAAAGGGTTTCAAGAACGAGAAGTACTGCAGCAGCATTATTATTGACGACAAGTCCAGCCTCTGCACCGGTCAACTCACACAGCAGGTCCTCCACCAGGGAGTACCGGCTGCCTCTTTTCCCCGTGGTAAGGTCAAACTCAAGATTCGAATAACGGCTCCCAACAGTCGCCAACCCGGCCATTGCTTCCGGCGGAAGGAGAGAACGGCCCATATTGGTATGGATAATAACTCCGGTAGCGTTAATAACCCTGCGAAAATTCGGGGCCATTTTCACCGCTAACCGTTTTTTCAATTCAGGCACCAGAACTTTTTGGGTCAGATCCTCGATCTTCCTGCCAGCTCCAGACAAAATGGCCTCCCTTTCCCCAGCAAGGAGTTCACGAACGGCTGCCTTCAGGAATGCCTTTGGAGCCTCCACATGTTCTTCAATCCAGCCCAGGCACTCATCAACTTTGGGGATAGCCCGCAATTTCTTTTTTATAGAATCCGAATACCCCTCTGATTTGCTCGATTCTGCCATCCTGACTTTCTCCTCCATTATATTTGCCTGGATCTTATTATGCGTGTACGACCTAGATGATTATTTTCAAGGTTCATTTATAATAATTGCAACAATTTGCTCCTCCAGTCAACCCTATCCGCAATTATAGGGAAAATGATAAACCAATCCCCACAAGAAAAGCAACAGGCGCTACCCCAAGGTAACGCCTGCATGTCACATTTCGCTACCCACGGGTAACAAACAGAAACCGCTTCCAGCCGAACACTTAGCGGCACAAGCTGTTATACATATTGGCACATACCTTGCTGTATAGTGTCACATCTGCATTATCAAGGACAACGATCCAGATAAGCACGAACACCATGGCATTACTTTCCATCAAAACACCCGGCACAAAAAAATACGCCGCCGAAAACTGGAAAAAAGGAATGCTCCGAGGTAAAATATATATTGTCATTTCGTTACAATCCACTACACAGAAACATTCTTCGACTTCAAAGCAGACTGCATTTCAAGAAATCATCTAAGGAGAAAGTATGAAAAATCCCACCCTGGCCGTTGCAAAAGAATGCCGCCTGAGTGGGATCCCTCAAGCTCTTCTCCAGGAAATTAAAAAGAAACTCACACTCACAAACCCCAAATATCGCGATGCCGTCAAATATGGCAGATGGATCGGCAAAAATCTCAAAAAAGAACTTCATTTTTATACCATGGTCGGGGAAACGATATGCTTCCCCCGCGGGTTTGGCAATGAATCCGTCCGAATCTGCCGGAATCATGGTATTCGCCTCCAGATAGAAGACCAGAGAAAAACCAGAACACCCCAGCATCTTCGTTTTCACGGCAATTTGCGCCCCTACCAGGAAAAAGCTGTAAATTCCGCCCTTGCCCGTGATTTCGGCGTTCTTGAAGCAGCGACGGGAAGTGGAAAGACAGTTATGGCCGCCGCTCTTATTGCCCAGCGCAGCCAACCGGCACTCATCCTGATTCACACCAAAGAACTGCTTTACCAATGGCAGGAAAGAATACGCACTTTCCTGGAAATTGACCCCGGCCTCATGGGCGACGGCCACAACCAAATTCAACCCGTCACCATCGGTCTGATCCATACCGTCCGCAAACATCTCGACACACTCCCTGAATCCTTTGGACACATAATCATTGATGAAGCCCACAGAACACCAAGTTCCATGTTCACTGAAATCATCAAAGAGTTCGACTGCAAATTCATGCTCGGCCTTTCAGCAACACCATTCCGCCGTGACGGCCTCACCGAACTGATTCACTGGTATATTGGCGATCTTGTTTGCCGGGTATCCGAAAATGAACTCAACAGGAATGGCGCGGTCCTCAAACCCCGCATTATTCAGAGGGAAACTTCTTTTTCTTATCGATATCGGGGAAATTACCAGGATCTCATGGCCGCACTCACCACCGACAACAACCGGAATTGCCAGATAGCCGATGATGTGACGGCTGACATCAGAAAACATGACGGAACAGCCCTTATCGTTTCAGATCGCATTGAACATTGCGAAGCACTGACGTCACTTCTCAAGGAAAGGAATGTCAAGACCGCGACATTAACAGGCAGAGTGCCCGGCGAAGAGAGGAACTCCATTGTCAATGCTGTCCGAAACGGCGAAATACAGGCTCTCGTTGCGACGATCCAGCTTATAGGGGAAGGATTCGACTGCTCGGGACTGACCAGCCTCTTTTTAAGCACGCCAATCAAATTCTCAGGACGGCTCACCCAGGTCATAGGCCGCATCCTCAGACCAGCCGAAGGAAAACAGCCCACTGTCTACGACTACATTGACCCGGTTGGCGTCCTCAAATCATCTGCCCAGGCACGGCAATTAACATATGAAAAACAGAATTTATAAAACAGCGTCAAAAGATACTAAGAGAACAAGGCATTAAACAGATCTGTCACATGTTGATTTCCCGTTAACATCAATCCCTTTGGGGACTCTGTGTTTCGGTGGTGCAATCCTTCCCTTCTATTGCATTATTAAAGAAGCGTTGTGTTGGATATGCAAAATCAATATCAGTGCACTCAGAAAACTTCACAAGGATATCTTCCCATATGGCCTGGTTACTCCCTCTTCTTTTTCTTGGCGATATGAGGTAACGCATTGTGAGCATGACTCCACAGTCTTTTACCGACGTGTAAACCGTGGGTGTCAGCTTCGTATAGAAAATCATATAGCGTTTGCTTGCCTCTTTCACACGTTCTTCAGCTACTGTAGTTAAATCCGCCCCATGTTTTTCACTTAAATCGAGCAAAATCTGCTTGGCTTTTTTCCAGTTACTTTCAAAGGTGACAAGGACAGGAATCTCGTTCCATATATATTCAAATCCTCTGGAGTAATTTGCAATCGCCTCATCAAGGATCATACTGTTGGGAAGATGAATAACGCGCCCGGTACTTTGATCCGCATCTACCCAGTTGCCAATTTCCATCAGAGTAAATTTAAAAACACGGATATCCACCACATCCCCTCTGTATTGACCGATCTGGATACGATCACCTACACTAAAAGGCTGCCTCCAGAGGACAAAAACCCATCCAGCAATACCTTTGACAAGATCCTGGAGGGCAATAGCCAAACCAGCTGTAACCAATCCGAGAAAAGTTGTTATCGAATCAATACCACTAAGCCACAATCGGCCGACCAGAATAAAACCGAGGACAAACGAAATATATACAGATGTTTTATTCCATCGATACCTGGTGTGAGCTTTCTCTGTATGTTTCCAGATAACATGAACAACAAGGGTCCGCACCAGTGACAGAACAACAATAATCAGGATAGAGGCAAAAAATCGCTGCTGAAACTCTGGACCCAGGCCTGTTGCCTGCTCGACCCAATTCATAATCTTATCCATAATAAGCCCATAGTTGCATTATTACTATCCTCGCTTACGCCAAGCAGAACCAACGACACTAAAGCCTTCTCTTCTCGGCGTCTTTATAGTGAGATACTGGGGACTTATAGCTTTACATCAAAATCCATGACAGCATCGGGGAAGAGGAAAACAGGGCGCTTTACCGTCACTGTAATCAGGTCCCCATAATTTCTATACAAAAGAGACAGCTTGATATCATCGATGGTTTTAATTGTCTCACCATCAACTGACAGGATAATATCTTTTTCCTTCAAACCCGCGTCCCCAGCACCACTGTGTCCATGGGAAAAACCGGCAATTATCATCCCCTCATCCCCTTCTTTCAGCATGACTCCCAGAAGCGGAGACAGTTTCCTTGCGATCGGCGGCGAGAAAAAGGCATAATCAGCGGCTTCTTCCTCCAGATCGTTCTCTTTCACATTGACCACCACTGCCTGTTCGACATCAATCCGACGAGCCACCCGGGGAGGCATTCCTGTGTCCTTATAGACATGTCCGGAACCAACAAGCACTATCATCTTTTTCTCGGGGTTCTCTTTGAGGTAATCGGCAACACTCTCAGCCATGGTTTCATCCCAGAGAGCCTGAGCCTGAATAAAATGTACCATCTTATCAGCGCTGAAATGGGGGCCGCTATGGCTGGCAAATGCTCTGCCAAGCCTTTCCTGATAACCTGGCAACCCAAGATCCCTCTCCTCAGGAAGCCCCTCTTTTTCCTCTTCCGACAAGCCGCTTATTCCTCCCTTGCGAAAGGTATTGCTGACTATCTCTTTGTCCAGGTTCAAGGCAACAACCGGCAATCCGTTCCTGCGGGCAAAGACCATAATATCCCGATAAAGACGGTAATCGTACCCCCAGTTTTTAAAATAACTCGACTCACTGATAAATTCGCGCTCTTCCAGCTCTCCATTTACATATTTATCCAGTGCCTCCTGGGCACTTTTATTAAACATCTCCATACCGATCGCAAGGTCGGGATAACGCTTATGCATGGCCCTGACAACCCGGAGCTGGAGCAGGTGATCCGCCTGGTTCACATGTGTCTCCCCAACATAAACAACCCTGGAAGAAGCCAGGCTGTCCATAATAGACTCAAAGCTTTTCCGCTTCTCCACAGCAACACCCATGGGAGACTCATCAAGCTCATACTCCTGGCCCTGGGAGGTTTGGGGAATTCGTTTTGTCTCAATGGTTCCATCCTCAAAATGAAGGTAACCATATTTCCCGTAATGACGAAGCTTTGCAGTAACGGCGGCAACCTGCTCACTGTCTGCGGCTGTCATCAGAACGGCAATACCATTTGCCTTTACCGGATTATCACGGACCTCAAGGGTAAAACCTGTGGCCGGCATCGCCGGGGCGGCAAAAATTGACCGGCACGCCTTTGAGGTTGTCCCTAGAAAGAGTATTGCCTCACCGGTAAGCTGTTCATCCTTGAAATCTTCCTCACTCACCAGGCTGACACCTATACCTGTCAACATATCTTTCATGGGTGCAAAAACATCTGCAGCATCATCAGCCACAACAGCTATCTTTTCTTCAGCCCCCTGAAAACGCGACCAGACCGGCGGTATTTCCTCTGCAGACAGCTTCCTCATGACGTCATAATCCGGATCAACAATTAATTCCCGAGGATAACCAGGAAGATCCATACTCACCGGAGTACTGGCACCGGTTGTTTCAACTACTTGTTCAATTATTCCATCTTCCGTTTCGACCCTGACAGGAACAGAAAGGGCATATACCTCTTTATTTTTCTGCACCAAGTCAAACGTGAGAACCGTTGCCCCCTCCCCCTCTTTAATATCAATCCTGGAGGCAATAAGATCGGGGACATCGGGCCTATCCAGCCATTGTTCAAAAAAAGATGCCAGTTCCCCCCCGGAGGATTCTACAAAAGCTTCTTCAAGCTGCTTCCAACCGGTATTTTGATATGTATTTTTTTCATAAAAAAGGCGAAGCCCTTCCCTGAACGCTTCCGGCCCAGTTTTCTGCCGCAGCATATGAAAAACCATACTGGTCTTATTATAGCCCACAGCCCGACTTGCCTGGCTTTCCGGACTGTGATCACCGGCACTTTTAAACATCCGAACGGCCATCTCATTATCATCAGCAACATGACTCATATACTTGACCATCTGTCCTTTTCGAAAGATGGCACCTTCGCCCACATCTTCCTTAAAGGCGTGATCTGCCAGATACGTTGCCAATCCTTCGCACCAGTTTCCCTGCTCGTAGTCAACATTAACGGCATTGCCAAACCAGCTGTGCAACACTTCATGCCCCAATGATGTATCTACTATGAAAGGCAGACGGACCACACTCTGCCCCAGCAAGGTGAAAGTGGGCATGGCAAATCCGGTGGGGAGCCGATTTTCAACAATAGAATAACGGGTGTAAGGATACGGGCCGATAAGTTTTTCATACCGCTCCAGGTACTGTTTTGTTTTCATCCTGTACTCGGCAGCCAGATCCTTGTCTTCAGGAAAAAAATAGGATGAAAGAACTTTCCCATCGCCAAACTCTTCCTGTTCAACAACATAGGGCCCGGCAATAAAATGAACAAAGGACAGCGGGTGGTTAAAAGAAAAACGTACTTTCCTGCCGTCGGGTGTCTGCTCAGCAGTAATATCTTCGGCTTCGGAAACCGCTGAAAAATCGTCAGGAATAAGTGCAGTCACCTCAACCAGATTTTTTCCGACGGGCAAGGGATACCAGATATCGAGGAGAACAATTCCCTTTGCAGAAAGAAGGCTGCGCTGGGCCTCTTCACCTTCAGAAAAGACGCCGCTATATTGCATGACCACTTCCTGTCGGGATGGAGCCGCCGGAATAATGAGCAGCCCATCTGCATCAGGCTGCACATCTACTGGCACATTACCAGCCTGAATTTCCTCGATTGCAAGTGATCCAGTTCTCAAGACAACATCCTGACCTGCCTCCAGAGTAATACGGGACTCACCGCGCAATGTGTTTTTCGCAAGATCAAAAGACACCGACACCCTGCTTGTAAGTATTTCACCAGAGGCCCAAGCCACCGACAAATCAGTATGCCAAAAAGCTGCAGCAATAAATAACAGTAATATATGACGGAAATATGCCACAAAGGGCTTTGAAGAGTTTGCTTTCATATTATAGTTCCTTTCTTAGACATTAAGGGGATTTTGAAAAACTTATATTAAGTATTGGAGTCCCGGCCTACGGGAAGAGTTCCATATTATCCATATGACTGATAATTTTGCAACCGGCCTTTCAATAAATACAGACAGCAGGAATCTATTTACCCTCAAGTATATTGACTGGACGTTTTCCTGTAATTACTGTTGATGGTAAGGAGTATACAAAAAAAGCGAGCAGCTGTCGGCCGTTAGCTTTTAAAATAATCTTAAAAAAATGTCGTTGAGCTGATCGCTCATGGCTCCATAAGGAAAACACTATGAACTTCAAGAAAGAATGGGATCTGGAAATGGCTCTGGCGGTTCTGGAAAACAAAACAGTGGACAGTAAAATCTGGGCAGAAGCTGTTGAATGGCTTCTCTTATATGGTCCGCCACACATCAAGGAACTGCTTGGCCAGGCATCAAGCATGGCAACCGGTGAATATTTCCCGGAACTTCAGCCAACAGGCTACACAGATGATGGAGAGCCCTTATATAACCTGCAGACTATCGCCGAGTCACTGGGGATTACACAGGAGGAAGCAGCGCAGAAACTGGCCGAAAAAGAAATCAAACAAGGAGTGAGGCATCTTTTTGACGAATCAGAGGGCAATAAGGTTCATTAAGGAAAACCTATTCACCTCGCTGGCCTTGGGACCTTGTCTCCCATCTTAAACAAAGCGCACCGGGGCCGCATACTTCCACACACTCCCCACAATTCCAGCAATATAATGATGCGCCCTCTTTCAACGCAGGATTAAGACCAAGAGGGCAGGATCGCTGACACAACCCACATTCCGTGCACGTATCCTGATCGTGGTGAATCCGCAGTCTTCTCTTGCCGCCGATCAAGGCGAGCAATGCCCCGAGAGGACAGAAATACCTGCAGAAAAAACGACTGGTTACGAGGTTGGCAATCAAGACAGCAACAACGATGAGACCTTCCAGGGCAAGGGTATGGAAAAACACAGCCCGCATGATTTCCCTGCCGATTAAGCCCGGAGGCGAAAAAATAACGAAAAGAGGCGCTCCCAGCACCATGGCAATAAATATATCTGCAACCAATACAAACCAGAAGATCTGCCTGGGCAGGAGCAGTCTGTCCTTCCTTCTTTTTTTTCGGGCAAACAGATGTATGAGGCGATCGCTCATATCAGAAAGGAAATGGACCGGACAAATCCAGCCGCAAAATACCCGGCCAAGAAAAAAAGCAACAAGGACCGGCACGACCATACCGATCAGAAGGGGAAGATAGATTATCTTTGCAACCAACAGGCTTTCCAAACCTTCCAGGGGGGAAACAAACCAGAGCTTGCCTATCCCCAGAGACTGGTACCATCCCTGGACAAAATGTATGTGGAGATAATAGTTAACTAACGGAGTTATGATAAGAAGAAGGAAGGCCCCTGCCTGAACAAGAAGCCGCCATCTGCGAATATGCTGCCGGGGGAATGTCTTCTCTTTTTCTACCATTTCCCTTTCATACTCCACAGCCTGTGTGATCACCCTGCACTTTGCAGTGCTCACCATTTCACGGTGGCGCTGGCAAAAAGAGGTTCAATATTAATTGCCTTATCACCGTTGTCTGCCGTAAAGGGACAAGCATGAGTACAGATACCACAGCCTGTACAGTGATCGTCCATGACAATGGGCCGAAGCTCCTCGAGAATAATTGCCTTGTTCTTGAAAGGGCAGACATCATAGCATGTTCGGCAAAGTGTTATCTCCTGCCAGCTATAGCACTGATGTTTATTAACTACAGCCAGCCCCATGCGTGTCTGCTCCTGGCTTATTTTCTGCAATGTGCCAGTGGGGCACACCAGCACACATTTCATACAGAGATAGCAGGGAACATCTTCTGCAAAAACAAGAGGGGTTCCGGCATAAACTCCGCTTCGAATATCCAGGGGAATGATGGACTTGTAGGGACAAACCTCAACACAGCGCCCGCAGCGAATGCATTTCCCGGCAAAAATCTCTTCGGGAACCGCACCGGGAGGACGAAGCCTGTTGCGCCTGACAGGAGAGGCCAGAAGCTTTTTCGCCCGGACAGGTGCAGGCAACATTAATACACAGGCTGCACCGGACAGAATTTTCAAAAAAGCCCGTCTTTTCACATAGACATCTCTTTATCGCGAAATGTGCGAAACACCTGCCGCCCTGCTTTACTTATAGACCGGCCCCTTTCATCTTCAACATTGATATAGGTGAGAGCCACCGTCAAGACACACTCCAGGCCATTAAGATGGTTAACTATTTCCTGCATTTTCCTGGTAGTATCGGTCTCAATTACCGCTACAATATTTCCCTTTTTATCACTGCCATGCACTTCGAGATGAGGCATACCGGTCAAAATATTAATGGCCTCACTGTAGGTACCTGGGTCTATATTAATGACAAATCCACCAATGGGCATTTCTAATCCTCCATTTCATATGAAAGTTTCAAGTTAAAAGTCTAAAGTTGTAAGTTTAGAGGATGTTACGAATTTCTTTCATTTAAAAAAAACTCTGCCTTTCATATTTTAATACCGCCAGCGGGCATAAGAGTTTTTTTTTACAAAAAAAGAGCCACGAGAAAGGCATACAAGCACCTTAATGTGGCTCTTAGTTTACAGTATCAATCACCTGGCTAGACAATAAAAGGTTTCAATGCCTGCGGCCCGGAAATTCTTCTGATCTTGCATGCGCAGATCTTGAACTCCGGTTCTTTCGATCCTGGGTCATAGGCGTCCTTGGTAACCTTATTAATCATTCGATCCGGATGCATATCATGCCAGTAAACAAAAACCATCCCTTCGGTAGGCCCTTCATACACCTTGGCCGGCAAGGTATTTGTCCCGCGCCGGGATGTCACCTCGACCATATCATTTGGTCGGATTCCCAGTTTCTTTGCATCCTTGGGATTAACTTCCACATAGGCATACGGATTGGCGCGCAGCAGCTCAGGCACGCGACCTGTCATACTGGATGTATGCCAGTGATCAACAATACGTCCCGTGGAAAGATAGAATGGATAATCGGCATCAGGGACCTCTTCCGGCGAAGCCTGGTCGCGCAGCCAGATCCACAGTTTTCTGTCCGGATGGGCATGACCATAAAACTGATACGGCTTATCATCTTTTGCTTCACTATCTGCCATAGGGTCCATGCCCCGGACAAATTTCTTTACGGTTCCACCGGTAAGAGCATACTCCTCAGTGGGAGCCGGCCACTGAACACCATCTGCCATCTGTTCCAGAACCTTATACGTTGCTCCAGTCAGATCACTATCACGCCCCCTGGTCAGC
>JACNJZ010000163.1:0-1414 GCA_014382295.1 Candidatus Desulfobia pelagia
AATCTATGCGGTACAGTTGTGAAGAACATGCGACAAAATTTCGTAAGGAGATTTTTTTGAGTAAAATGTGTAAACTTTTGCAAGATAGGAATTAGAATTCGATTGGTCGGGAAATTTTATGAAATTAGCCCTTTGGGTTAAAAGGAAATGGCTATAAAAAATGCCGTCAGCTTTTATTAAGCTGACGGCATTTTTTTTTATATTGCAAAGCTATAAAGAATTAAAATTTATATTTCATACCAATTGTTCCAGTATGGGAGTCAAAATCTTCTGCGAGTTCTAGGTCGTAATCGAGGTCAAAAGTGATATCTGGTGAATATTGATATTTCATTCCGATGCCAAGGCCTAAACGATCGTCATCGATATCTATTCCTTCTGATTTGTTGTAGACTGGTGAGCCTGCTGTTGCTGCCTTAATAGTGGATTGCAGGTCATCCGAAAATTCATGGTTCCAAGTTAGACGACCCTTTAAATGCAGAATGTTATCTATAAAATATTCTACTTTTAACCCCAGGGTTGTATTGTAAAACTCATCCTCTATTTCTTTAACAAGATGAGCGTCTGGATCAGTAGTTAGTCTTTCTGCATAATCGTCTATTTCAATAGTGCTATAGGCAATACCCACAAAAGGCGTTAACGTATAATCGGGAAACAGGTATTGATATCCTGCCTCGATATATCCAGTGATGGTGTCAGAATCGGTATAACTTCTTAATTTAGCACCCGTTGTTGAAGTTCGGTCATTGTCAATATCGCCATTACTGTACATGATTCCGTAGTCGACATACATCTGCCCTTTGGAGTAACTTGCATAGAGACCAACAGTAATTGTGTCAATATCGGTATCAGTGTCTATTCCAGAGTCAACATCTGTGTATGAGTACCCACCATTAATACCAAAAAGCCAGTTGGGATGTGATTGTACATCGTACCCTAGCATAATGCCGACAATATCGTATTCGAATCCCAAGTTGCCGTCCATGTCATCTTGGTCTCCCCATGAGCCGTATGCTTTTCCCCAAGAGCCGGGTGCTCTGAGAATGTTTGATGAACTGGTATTGCCAGAAGGGCCAACGGGAGTGTATCCTAAATTGGCATAAGTAGAATCAGACCGAAGGGCCTCCATTCGCCCAAGAGTAGTTGTTGCAGACGCTCCGCTTATGGCTCTTGTGGTGGCGGATATTCCAGCTACTCCGATAACATCTGCAGCCGTATCTCGATTTTCAACGGTATCCCATGCGGCATTTGCTATGCCTGTACCATTGATGGTTAGGGCAAAACTTAACAATCCAATAATTTTGAAGATTTGATCCTTCATAAACTTTCACTCCTCTCACGTGATCTTTTGAAAAACACTAACGATTAACTATTTCCCTCAAGTTGAAAAACATCATAAACATAATCAAAGATATTA
>JACNJZ010000163.1:1484-7001 GCA_014382295.1 Candidatus Desulfobia pelagia
CATATTATGCCATTAATACATTTTTGAAGCAATAAGGAAATTGTTTATGCAAAAATGAGGCCTTACCTCTACAATACATGTCATCCATATGGGTAAAGCAATAACAACAAGAAAAATTTGCGCTAACGTATGGAGTGTGGGGGATTTGCCCAATGTGATCTGTGAAATCCCGCTTATTGTTATTTGAATAAAAAAGACTTTTTACGTTATTCAGAAAATAATATTCTATATTTTATAGGGACGTCTGTTGTGATTAACATGTCAAATTCTGCTGAATTTCTTATTTTGTCTAGATCTTTGTCGTATTTTAGAAGGTCCCATCTGTCGAAATCATTTTTACTGATAGATTCCTTAAGCCAGATAATTGCCTTTTTAGCATCGTTTTTCTTCGCATATTCACAGGCAACGTTATAAAAAGGCCGGGCTTTTTCAGGAGATTTATGCGCTGTGTCAATGAGAAGGCTCAATGCATTCTTCCAGACATTATTTCTCTGATATGTCCAGGTGGAAAAGACAGCTATGGTGACAGCAAAAATAATGAGGTGTGCTGACTTAAATTTAATGAGTTTACAGATCAGAATTACAGTTAAAAGAATCAAAAGCATTGAAGGAAGGTAGGTGCGGTGTTCAAAAACAAGGTCAAGGGGGATAACCGAGGATTCAATGAGAAGATTTCCTGAAAACCATAAGAGACAAAAAGAGATTAGTTTTTCTCGATTGGATAAAAGGCCAGCGAGAATAACTCCAGCTATGCACAGAATAATAGCAATGAGTGTCGTTGGAGGATCGACCAGTGAATAAGAGAGAGGGAAATCATAATCCAGATTGAGTCGTGAAGGGTGTGGGAAGAATATAAGGCTGATATATAAAAGCACTACGCGAAATTCTGTTAGGACTCTTTGGGGTAGTGTAAAATCATATATACTGTATCCGGAAGAAAGAATTCCCGTGGGGAAAAATGTTGGTGTGAGCCAATAGAGAAAGCCCACAAGAAGGCACAAAAGGCCACTTATAATCAAAGAAGTATAGAGCCATTTTTTATTTAAATTCTGGAAAAAATACCATTCGTAAAGAAGAATGAAAAAAGGAAGGGTGACGGCTATTTCTTTTGAGCCGAATGCCAGAAGAAAAGAGATGGTGCACGAAATGAATAGTAGGGATTTCCCTGCCAGGGTTAGAGACGTTCTTGCTTTGTTGTAAAGGAGCATAGCCAGAATATAAAACATTGCGGACATGCTGTTCATCCTTTGGATGATATAAGAAACAGACTGGGTATGAATGGGATTTGCCAACCAGAGTACGGCTGTTATAGAAGGAAGCCATCTCATGTCCTGATATTTTTCATAAATGGAAGGGAGTCGGAGCGTATTTTTTATGAAAAAATAGAGAAATGTTGCAGAAAGAAAATGAATAAAGATGTTAACTATGTGATAACTGATAACATTATACTGATGGAAATAATGATTCAGGGCAAAACTGAGCATGGCAACAGGACGGGTTGTTGATGCCGCGTTTATCAGGCTGCCTATAGACAGGTCTGGAATTCGTATCTGTTGATTATGCAGGATGAGGCGCAAGTCATCAAAAAGAAATTCCCCTTGCAGCGTGTTAGAGTATAAAATGCATGAAAGTATGGCAAGGGTAAGTACAGAGAGAAAATCTATCTGAGGGGATGTATTTGGGCCTGAAGAAGAACCGTGTCTCATAATGATTATTGCTTTGTGGGAACTTTGTGAAAGTCCAGAAACAGTAAACTATTGGTTTGTTATTGTATTATGAATATTGTGCATATAGGGAAATATTTTCCACCTACATCTGGAGGAATAGAACATTTCACTTTTGATTTAATTCAAGCCCTTGAGCAGAAAGGAGTCAATAGTACTGCTGTTGTTCATGACGATACACAATCATCTATTGAACAAGCAACCCCGGGGAATATGGGTAAGGTTGTTCGTGTACGGAGCTATGGCCGACTCTTGTATGCTCCGTTAAGTCCTGGCTTCCCTCTCGCCTTGAAGAAGGTTATAGCTGAGGAAAAACCTGACATCCTTCACTTCCATATGCCAAACACCTCTGTTTTCTGGGCGCTGTTTCTTTCTTCTGCCAAAAAAATCCCTTGGGTAATTCATTGGCACGCCGATGTTGTGGCTTCATCCATTGATTCAAGACTGTCCTTTGCTTATAAGCTATATCGCCCATTTGAACAAAAGATGCTTGCTAATGCAAATAGAATAATATGTACTTCAAAAAGATACCTTGAAAGCAGTCAGCCTCTTGCGAACTGGAGGGGGAAATCCCAGGTTATTCCTCTTGGACTTAACCCGGACAGAATTGCAGCATATCCGCAGACCGTCAATTTCCCCAAAGACCACCCGGACTTTTTAGTGGTGGCTATTGGACGGCTCACTTATTATAAGGGTTTTGATGTCCTGATTGAGGCGGTAGCGCCAATGAAAAAAATCAGAGTGGTTATTGTTGGAACCGGGGAGCAGCGCACATTTCTTGAAAGCAAGATTCGTGACTTGGGTGTTGCGCATAAAGTATCTTTATGTGGATATCTTCCTGAAGCTGAACTGAATAAATTGCTGTATTCTGCGGATTGTCTGTGTCTGCCTTCTTTGGAAAGGACAGAGGCGTTTGGACTTGTACTTCTTGAAGCAATGGCCGCCGGGGTCCCTGTTATTGCCAGTGATGTTCAAGGTTCTGGAATAGGCTGGGTGGTGTCAACTGCTGAAAATGGTCTTTTAGTTCCCCCGGGTAACTCCCAGAAACTCGCCCAGGCAATTACTTGTCTCAAGGAAAACAAAACACAACGGGAAAGTATGGCTCAGTCCGGGAAAAAAGCACTGAGTGAACAATTTCATATCAGCAAAATAGCTGACCAGATTATACAAGTATATTCTCATATTTTATCGTGAGAACAGGTGATAAGAGACATTGAAAGAAGATTTGGCTCAATCTCTTCTGGTTATAATTCCTGCCAGGAATGAAGAAGTTGCTGTTGGAAGAGTTATACAGGGAGTTCGTGATGAATGTGCCTGCGATATAGTGGTCGTTGATGATGCAAGTACAGATGCTACTATTCGCGCGGCCCGAGAAGCTGGGGCCCATGTAATTCCTTTGACCGTCCAGCTGGGTTCGTGGGGGGCAGCGCAGGCAGGAATGCGCTATGCTCTGCGGAATAGATATGAACGTGTAGCTACACTTGATGGTGATGGACAACATGCTCCTTCAGCAATTTATTACCTGCTGGATCATATGCGGCAATCTAACGCGGACGTTGTTATCGGTGCTTTTATACAAAGAGGAAGCTGGCAGCGGAAATTTGCCTGGAGGGTATTCCAGGTTATTACAGGCTTAGGTCTTAAGGATTTGACTTCAGGTCTTCGTGTATACAATAAGAGAGCTGTTTCTCTGCTTGCTTCTTCGGAGGCAACTCTACTTGATTACCAGGATTTAGGTGTATTGCTGCTTCTGGAGAGAGAAGGTCTGGATATCCAAGAAGTCCCATGTGTGATGTATCCAAGAATGTCAGGGCATTCCCGTATTTTTTCTACCTGGCTCGAGGTATTGAAATATATGGTTCACACATTACTTTTATCATGTTCCAGAAAAAATGATTTTGGCGTTAAGAGATTTAAATCAAAACCGTTAATTGGAAAACTTCAATAATATTCTTTTTCCTGGAGTGTTGTCTTGATTCATTATCGTTGGACATCAGCAATAGTAGGAGTGGCAATAGCCTTTGTGATACTTTATCTTATCCGACGAGATCATTTGCAGCCGCGTTATGCCCTCTGGTGGCTGGTGACGAGCTCTGTTGTAGTTATTCTTGGATTCTGGCCTCAATTGATCGACATCATAGGGCATAAACTCGGTATCCATTACCCGCCTGTTTTGCTTATCATTGTTGGAATAGGTTTTATTTTAATAAAAATGCTTAAAATGGATATTGACAGATCTCAGCGCGAACGACGATTGCGGAGGTTAACACAGCGTCTGGCGATATTAGAAGGCGATAGATGGCAAGATGCCAAGGGTAATATTGACGAGGCAGAGCCTTTCATAAATTCTACGTCAACAGCAGATGATAAGTAATATTAATGTTAAGTGGCTCTATATGAAACTCAGCTACATCTTTCTGGATCCCCGATAACTGCATTCGGGGATGACAAGTCATAAGTAATACCGTCATCCCGGCATGTTTTTAGCCGGGATCCAGGAAACATAGGCTACTTGAAAAGTGACACTACCCCGTTAGCTGAGTTTCCTTAAGAGCCACTTAATGTTATTACCAAGCTTACTCGAATCAAGTCAAAAGTCTTCTCCAATATATTCTGTTTTCATCATTCTCTCTCTGGTTGTTCTTCTTGGTGCTTGTGTTGGCAGGCCTGACAACACAGTCTGGCATCAGCATTATGAACCAGTTGAGGATTTACATATTCATAAATTTGTGCAGGATGCGTTTGCTGAGGCTCAGCAGTATTATGGGAAATCAGAATTTTCTGTCCATGATATTCATATTCGTCAGAGCGTTTTCAGGAAGGACAGATTTCTTCTTTCAAGGGCTGATATCAGCAACTTCAGTGAGTTGTCTCGGCAGATTTTTTTTAATAAGGACGATTCGCCTGAAGATTTGATCTGGGACGCATTAACTGCGGAAACGCGCAACTGTGTGAAACAGGCGGCATTGGGGACTGAATTATCGGTAACAGGGAAACAACAAGTTGTTACTGGGTTGAATACTCTTATCGAGTCGTATGCTTTCTATCAGGATCTCGTTTTGTTCGAGTCAGGAAAGGAGGGAAGAGAAGAGGAGATCCTTCCTCTAAGTGAATTGAGTGGCAGTGAAAAATATATACGAAATTTTCTTGATAACCATTTTTTGCATTTTTTGTTGCCTATTCCACAAAAAAGATATGCGCTGGAAGGAGTTGAAGTCTGTGAGTGTCTGTCGCCTGCCAATAATGTCTGTATCCTGTATGTTTCAGCAGAGCCAGGATCACCCGATTTTTTCCCACAGCTTGCCCATGAGGTATTTCATCTTTTAAGTCCTCAAAGTTTTGATTGGTATGTTGAAGGGTTGTGTAATGTGTTTGCAGAGGAGTATTGTGCACAACACGGATGTTCATGGCAATCTGTGCTTGCTGGTCTTCATGCTCGTAAAACAACTGATCCATATGCGATTTCATATTTTATGATGCGCGATATTTATAACATTGCAGGACCTCATCTCGCCAATTTTATGAAGTTTGCGGTCTGGTCTGATAAAGATAAAACCAGAAAACACATAGATATAACCAGATGGCTTAACACTCTTCCGCCTGAGATGAGGGATCGTGTTGAAAAGACAATATGGTCATATTCACGTTCCCTAAAAGCTCATAAAGGGGCCATCAACAGTTTTATACTTCCTCAATAGTAAATTTTCTGAGCAAGATATTTCTTTTCTGAACCGAACAAGGAAAATCTTGCCTGCCAGAATTTTTTTATCCTGATTTTTCCCCGTATGCTTCT
>JACNJZ010000167.1 GCA_014382295.1 Candidatus Desulfobia pelagia
TTGGGCTGTAAAGCGGTGAAGAACAAACTCACAGGTTTTGACCGTATTTTTTTTTTGAATTGGCCTGGTGATACTGCAGATGAAAATCAACTGCTTGTGAAACTTTCATGATGCACCTCCTGTAGATTGGGAAAAATATAGGAACCGCCGACAGTTTATGATACCATAAAATCGGTTATAATAGTGCTTGGCAGGGGAATAGGCACAGGGCATATAGTCAGGAACAAGGTTAAATCCGGCTGCAATCACAGAGCATATCATTGGCAGGTCAAATCTTAATAAGGCGTTGAGGTCAGTCAGATGCAAATCAGTTGACTTGCAACGTATCGGGTAAAATCCCCCATTCAAATCCTGCTGGGTTATATCACCCTGACATTTACCCTGCATTATGGCAGTATCATTTTCCTCTTAATTCCAATAAGTTATTGAAATATGGTGGAATATCAAAATAGTTCTTGCCTATCCTTCATTCGGATCAAAAGTTGCATGATTTCTTATTGGTCAAATTTGATGAAGTGAAACTGAATAGATATAGGAGTAAGGTTTTGTTTGAGGGCGGAGTGGTTGTTACGTATAATCAGGAATAATGTTAAGTTCATGTTTGCTTACCGACGCTTGACCTTGCCACCGCCAGTACTTAAAATCCGTGTTGCCTTTGATAATACTTAGATTCAAGTCCCATGGATAATTAAAAGAAATTTGCAATATATGGGAACAATTTTCCATACATATCATCATAATATATGTATCTGATGAAATATCAGACCAGATATAAGGTGATATCGTAGATATTTTATGTGTTACAAATCCGGACATTTTGCTTGTTGCCAACAAGCATATCTCCAAATCTTGACATCAATTTTTCACAAGCTTATACTGTTTTTATGAGACAACTTACGACGTTTCTTTTCATAGTTATGTTTCTTGTTGCCGGTTCCGTTTCAGTACCGCGTTGCTACGTTCTGCAGCCTGACTGTCCTGAGCGGGGCACATTTGCGTGTCCTTCTTCAGGCCAGTTTGTCGCTGAGAGTGGCTCTTCCGGTTGCTGTGGTATGGCCCGGAAGGAAGGGCCTCAGAGGCAAAAAGAATCTTTGCCCAGCGGCATGATGACTCAATTTAAGATTGAGAAAGACAGGCATATCGATGTCCTGAACATTGAGGCTCCTGGTGAGTCCTTACTCCAGAAAGGGTACTCTCCACCATCCCATAAAACCTTTTCATCTCCGTCTGTATTCTCACGCAGGCTCGCCCACTTCCATCCCCCCCCGTTTACAATTATTCTTCAAAAACAATCTTTTCTGATTTGAGAACTGCGGGAAAGTCCCGCAGAAAACATTTTACATCCAGGTGAAAGTTTTTCGCAATGAGATGTGGATTCTCAGTTTATGACAGAGAGAGTCTGCTATTTTGCGATAGTGTATAAGTGACGAATACACCACGTAGGAATACTCGGAGTCTTGTTGTGTCACCGAGTTTCTGCAGGGTGCCTATCTTCTCACGCTTACGGCAAACAGCTCATTGCTTTCCTCAAATTCAATGATCATGGAGGTGTAAACATGATCAATACGCATTATTTATACAGCGAACTCGTACATCGAAAACGGCGATCGCTGATCAACCTGTTGCTTGTCGCTGCTGCCCTGGCTGTCATGATTTTTGTCGGACAGCTTACCGAGTCTCTGCAACAGGCCTTCCAGGCGCCGCTTGTTGATATTGGCGCCTCGTTAACCGTGCAGAAAAGCGGTGATGTGCCGGAAACCATGAATGGCCTGGTGCTCCCCTGTTCTGTGGCCCCTATTAGTAATGATCATATCCGCAGAATCAACAGCATCCCAGGAGTACAGGCCATCAGCGAGGCTGTTCTTTTATGGGATTTTCAGGCTGACTCTTTTCAAATCGTTGTAGGCTTTGATCCAGATGATACGGCAGGCCCTGCCCTCTTACAGGGAGCCCTTGCCAGCGGCCGCTTTTTAAAAATAGGTGATACCGGCAAGGCCATGGCCGATTTGACTTGGGCCGTAACCCACGAGATTGAACCGGGGCATATATTGAAAATAGCTGGCCGGGATTTTGAAATCATCGGTATCGTTGACTCATCACAAATAAGCCAGATCGCCACCGCCCAGGTATACATCCCCTTGGCCGAGGCCAAGACCATAGCCAGTGGCTCGGCAAGTATCAATGCTGTCCATCATTTTGGCCAAGATGACGCAAATCTTCTTTTTATCAAAGCAGATAGAGATAAAATAGAGGAAATTGCCACCGGTATTAAAGCCATAGCAGGCAAGAAAACGGTTGTTTCTACCCCTGACTCGTTTAAGGAGATGCTTGGCAGCCTCTTTAGCCTGACCAGTCGCTTCTCTATTCTTATTTCAGGGATGACTCTCATCGCCTCGCTTTTGCTGGTGGCTCGCACTACTGCCGCCGGGGTCAGGGAACGAACCGTGGAAATCGGTGCCATGAAGGCCATCGGCTGGACCGGTCGCAATATTATCAATCAGCTTGCCGCAGAATCATTTGTGGTCATTGCTTTTGGCACTATGCTGGGTATTTGCCTGGCGCTCTTAGGGGCCTGGCTTGTTTCCTTTCAGAGTATCGCCATCCCCATTCCGTGGGATATGGCGCCAACACCCCATTTCCTTCCTGGTGGTGAAGAGCAATTAAGCCGTGATGTCCGACTGACCATGTCCTCACCTATAAAACTCATCGGGGTTGGCGCAGTTTCCGCACTCGTCATCGGCCTCACTGCATTGATCACCGCAGGGCGGGCCATTATCCGCCTCAAACCATCGGAGGTTCTTCGCAATGAATAAAAGTATTGAAGCAATAAAATTGTGCAAACGCTTTGGCGCAATCGAACCTGTAAAGCAGGTTAATTTTACGATAAACCGTGGGGAATTTGTTACCCTGCTCGGGCCTTCCGGTTCCGGGAAATCTACCTTGCTCAGCCTAGTGGCTGGCCTTGATCACGCCACAGACGGTCAAGTTTTGTTAGACGGCCAGGATCTTTCCAGGTTCAGCGAGGATGAATTGGCCTTACTGCGCCGGGATCATATAGGTTTTGTCTTTCAATCGTTTCATCTCATTCCCACTCTCAGTGCTCTGGAAAATATCGCATTCCCTCTTTATCCAGTAAAAATGGCGGTCAGAAAAAAAAGGGACCGTGCCCGGGAGTTGCTTGCCCAGTTTGACCTTAGTGATCGCAGCGATCATCTCCCATCCCGCTTGTCAGGTGGAGAACGGCAAAGGGTTGCCATTGCCAGGGCCTTGGTAAATCGACCGGGGATCATCTTTTGTGATGAACCTACCGGAAACCTGGATTCCACAACTGGCAAGGAGATCCTGGATTTGCTCCTTAAACTGAATACGGATAAGAAGGTAACCCTCTTCATGGTTACCCACGACACAAATATCGCCAAATTATCACATCGTTCTTTGTACATGAAGGACGGGGAGGTTTCTTAAGTTATGAAATTACTTTCAACTTTTTTATGTCTCGCCCTCAGTCTCTGTCTGCTCAGCATACCTTCAGTGGCTCGCTCTGCAGTACCAGTCAACCTGGAAATCATCTATATGAACCACGGCCCCATGCAACCTACTATACGAAATCTTAAGGACCTTCTTGCCGAATACCATGGCAAGGTTATGACCCAGTGGTTTGATGCCGACAGCTCCTCCGGCAAAGACTTCATGAAGGGAAAAAAGATCCAGGGGCATATTCCCTTGCTCATCCTGGTAAATGGCAAAAAGAGCTTCAGTATTAACGGCAAGGATATTACCTTTCAGGGCTTTCCCACCGGTGCCAGTCCGTTCAAGAAAGTGGAAGGAAACTGGGCCATTGCAGACCTGCGCCATTTACTGGATGATTTAACAAAGTGAGGGAGACATGCAGATAGTAAATCTTGCAGCCTATGGCTGCAAAGCTGTGATCGCTGATCGAAAACGATCGCTTTGGGTCGTCCTTGGCCTGGCCCTGGGTGTTGGCCTTTATGTGGCAATCAGTGTTATGGCCGCTGGATATGCCAAACTTGTGGCCTTGCCATTTAGCCAACTAAACACTGATCTCATAATCCAGCGCGCTGTTAAAGGCGGGCAGGGTGTGCAAAGTTCCAGACAGGCAAGTATCCGTCTGCCCTTCTCCAACCAAGCCATTTCAGGAGCCGAAATTAAAGCCGTCCAGGGGTTGGATAGTATCGAAAATGTCAGCCTGGCCATGATATTATGGAATCAGGCAAAAAATGATTTTTCGGTCATTGCCGGGGTTGAGCTGGACGCCTCCGGCGGGCCAGCCACGGTCATGTCCTGGATTGATAAGGGGAAGAAAATTGAAAAATCAGGCGAGGTGGTGGTGGAAAGCCATTATGCTAAATTCCATAAAATCAGAGTTGGCAGTCAAGTGGACTTTGGGGAGCATCACTTCTCAGTTGTTGGTATTTCAAAGATAAAACAGGGAGCCTCCGTGGCCGCAGCCAATTATTATATAACGCTCGATGACGCCAGAGCTCTTGCCAAGATGGATGGCAGCAGTGCCAATATGCTTTTTGCCAAGCTGAAAAAGGGAGTGGAGCCTGAAGATGTGCAGCAAAAACTGCCTGGAATTATTCCTGGCGTCTTTGCCTCGACAGCAGATAATATCGGCAGCATGCTCAAGGGGTTTGCCAAGATCAGCAACACTGTGTCCTGGCTTCTTGGTACAGCTACCCTTGGCTTTGCTGTTTTACTTTCCTCATGGCTTATCGCCGGGTCACTCCATGAAAGGAGTTGGCAGATAGGCCTGATGAAAACTGTTGGCTGGCAGAAAAAAGACATCCTGGCAACTGTTGCCGCAGAAACAGTGATGCTGGGGTTTGTCGGTGGCATTTGCGGTTTAGGATTAGGCTATATGGCTGCCGTGGGCTTAAGCTATCAGGAGGTAAGCCTTACCCTGCCCTGGAACCTGTCAGTCCAGCCAGGGACGGCGGGCCATAATGGCAGCGGGCAAACTGTTGCTCTGCCGGTGGTTATGCAATTTCAAACTGGGCTCACAGCTCTGGTGATTGCCACCTTTTCCGCGATCCTGACCGGAATAGTCGTTGCCGGAAAATTGGCTGATGGTAAAGTGAAAAAGGTCTTTGGCCATATATAACAATGG
The DNA here is from genome assembly GCA_014382295.1 of Candidatus Desulfobia pelagia. Lineage (GTDB taxonomy): Bacteria > Desulfobacterota > Desulfobulbia > Desulfobulbales > SURF-16 > Desulfobia > Desulfobia pelagia. The sequence continues at coordinate 5,132 of JACNJZ010000167.1, forward strand.
AGAAAGAATCTAAAAATCTCCCTGGTTTTAGTGTTACCCAGTTCTGAAATCAGGGTGTTTGATTTTGACGTATTCGCGGATAGCACCCCTAACAACAGGGTATAAACTCCGACTTCGAAAATCGTTCACATTTAATAAAATGGAACACAAAATCATGCATGACATAAATCCAATAGGGATAATACATTCACCTCATTACAGTATCGAAGATATGCCCATTCAACCCAAAGGGGCATCGGGGGTTGAAGGGTATGCCCTGATTAATGAAAAATACATTGCCGCCCTGCATGACCTTGAAGGCTTCAGCCATATTTATCTTGTATATAGTTTTCATAAGGCTACGCGAACTGAACTGCTTGTAACACCTTTTATGGATAAACAAACAAGGGGTGTATTTGCTACACGCTCCCCACTACGGCCGAATCATATCGGCCTCTCTATTGTCAGACTGAAACGTATTGAAAAGAATAAAGTTATTGTAGAGGGCATTGATGTTCTTGATGGGACACCATTATTGGATATCAAGCCGTATATAGAAAAATTTGACGGCGTGAAAGAGAGTGTTTCCGGCTGGCTACAGGCCAGTGATACAGAAATTAGCAAAAAACGTTCTGATAATAGATTCAGGTAATATTAATAGAGCTGAAGAAGTAAATAAATTTCAGCTGACGTCGAGAAGCCGCGCTGCTGATTTAAACGTTCTGTTTACTAGAGGATATATGATGAAACTAACTGTATTGATTTGTTCTGTATTATTCATTCATGTCACTTTTGTTTTTGCGGCAGACGAGCACTCAGCCATGATGAATCATGAACATAAAACGGAAGCTTCTGGCAGGATGCTAACAGAGGCTGGGAATGATGCTTTCGGAACAATTCAGGAAGTTATTGCAAAACTAAACAGTGACCCAAACACGGATTGGAATAATGTAAATATTGAAGCACTTAGGCAGCACCTCCTGGATATGCATGATATGACTTTGAACGTTGAAGTTATTTCCCAAAAACCCATTTCCAATGGTTTGGAAGCTATTGTTAGACCAACGACAGATAGAGCAGTATTCGCGCTGGAAAGGGTTTTTAAGGCACATCCAGCCCAGCTAAAACGTGAAACCGGGTGGGATATGCAGGTTGTGAAAAATAGTGGTCAATACACTCTGACAATAACATCAGAAAATCAAAAAGATACAGGTAAGATTAGAGGGTTAGGTTATATTGGCTTGATGGCTTATGGTAATCATCACCAACCTCATCATTGGGCAATAGTAGTAGGTAAAAACCCTCATAATAAGAATCATTAAACATCGTATAAGCGTTAACATTGCTACATCTAATGTCTTAATTGTATCAAACTGTCCTCCGGTTGAGACTACTACTGTTCAGATCAGGGGGAATGAACAACTCCAATTAAAAATCACTGCGCCATCTCCAGGCCGCGCAAGCGCTCTTTTTTCCCAGGTCTGCCAGATTGTCTGAGCACCTGGCTGACAGTCTTGCTGGTAATCGGCTTAATGTCCGGCCTGCCGGACCCAGCAGCCATCTCGTTATACCGCTGAATCATCTTGTCGATCTCCGCCCACTCCTTCGAAGTAATTCCGTCGCCGGAAAGCATGGCATGCTTTATTTTTGCGTAGATGTCTTCTTTCCGCTCAGCATATTTCGCAGCCACCTTCTTTTCCCGCCACTGCTTCTCCCTGATCCCGGACAGCCTGGAAGGATTGAAGGAAAAGAACCTGAGCGCCGCATCGGTGGCCGTTCCTTTAAGGGGCTGGGCGCCATAATAGACCGGCG
>JACNJZ010000168.1 GCA_014382295.1 Candidatus Desulfobia pelagia
AGACTTTTCAAAGAGTAAAAAAGTTCTTTTAGCTGAGTTTCCTATAGAGTCACATAAAAAAATAAAAAGGAGCGTCAAATGAAAAAAGGATTACTTGTTTGTTTCACAGTCTTTTTCGGACTATGTATGACAATTGGTACGGTTCAGGCTAAGAGGGTATTTGTTGCTATTGGAACCGGTGGCATCACCGGGGTCTACTATCCAACGGGTGGTGCAATTGCCAAAATGGTAAACAAGAAAAGAGATCTGTATGACATTCGAGCAACCGTTGAGTCAACCGGCGGTTCTGTTTTTAACGTAAACTCAGTAATGAGCGGCGATCTTGAATTTGGTGTTGTTCAATCAGACCGGCAGTACCAAGCCTTTAATGGCTTGGCCGAGTGGAAGGATAAAGGCCCCCAGAAGGATCTTAGAGCTGTCTTTTCCATTCATCCTGAATCGGTCACTTTGGTGGCAGCAGTTGATTCCGGCATTAAAAATATTTCCGACCTGAGGGGCAAGAGGGTCAATATTGGCAATCCTGGTTCCGGTCAACGTCAAAATGCCATAGATGCTCTGAATGCTGTTGGTATAGACTATAACAAAGATCTTGATGTCGAAAGCATCAAGGCCTCCGAGGCTGCAGGAGTTCTTCAGGATGGCCGTATCGATGCCTTTTTCTATACAGTAGGTCATCCATCAGGATCTATAAAGGAAGCAACTTCCGGAGCCCGCAAGGTTCTAATAGCTGATATCACAGATATTGAGTCCTTGTTAGCGGAAACTCCCTATTATGCCGCCTCTTTTGTGCCTTCCGCCGCATATCCTGGGGCTCAAAACGAAAAAGATGCCAAGACCTTTGGAGTAAAGGCAACTCTCGTTACCTCAGCTAAGGTAGCTGATGATATTGTTTATGCAATCACCAAGGAGGTTTTTGAAAATTTTGAAGAATTCAAAAAACTGCACCCTGCCTACTCTATATTGACCAAGGAGAGCATGCTTAAGGGCCTCTCTGCTACGATCCATCCGGGTGCCATGAAGTATTATAAAGAATCAGGACTCATCCAATAAAGGTATGAGTACAATTGTAGTTGAAAGTGATAATGGTGTGGATCTTGCCCACCAACTTGCTAATGAAGAGGCAGGTATAGGCCGAAAACCAACGAGTTGGCAGAAATACATCATCCCTACTATTGCAGTTGCCTGGAGTCTTTTTCAACTTTCTTTGCCAAAATGGATAATGCTGGACACCATCTATATCCGGGCTATCCATTTGTCTTTTGCCCTGGTTCTGGTCTATCTGAATTATCCTCTCTTCAAAAAGCCAATCTTCGGCATCACATATTTTTCCCGCCATAAGACAATTCCTCTTTTTGATATGCTGATGGCAGGCTTAGCCTGTTACTGCGCCTTGTACTTAGTCCTTAATCTTGATGCGATCAACAGTCGTTACGGATCACCCATACTTGCCGATATAATCTTTGGTGTTCTTTTAACTGTTCTCCTGTTGGAAGGAGCTCGTCGCACCATCGGTCCTGCTTTATCGATTATTGCCGGGGCTTTTATTGCCTACTGTTTTCTTGGCCCCTACATGCCAGATCTGATCGCCTTTAAAGGGACCTCCATAAACAGGTTTGTGGGTCAAATGACCATGTCCACCGAGGGGATCTACGGTATTCCCCTGGATGTGTCCGCTACTATTGTTTTCCTCTTTGTTTTGTTTGGCGCAATGCTTGATAAAGCAGGCGCAGGCTATTATTTTATTCAGCTTGCCCTGAGCCTTTTAGGACGTTTTAAAGGTGGACCTGCAAAGGCTGCCATATTAGGCTCGGGCATGACCGGTTTGGTTTCCGGTTCCAGTATTGCCAATATTGTCACGACAGGCACTTTTACTATTCCAATGATGAAAAAAGTTGGTTATCCGCCAACCAAGGCTGCGGCTATTGAGGTTGCCGCCTCAACAGACGGACAGCTGGCGCCGCCGATCATGGGAGCTGCCGCCTTCATCATTGCCGAATATGTCAACGTACCTTATATCGAAGTTGTAAAGGCAGCAGCAATCCCTGCCTTTGCTTCCTACGCCGCGCTTTTTTATATTTCCCACATCGAGGCCTCAAAACTTGGCCTCAAGGGTCTGCCAAAAGATGAGACTCCTCAGTTTTTTAAAATATTACTCAGTGGGCTTCACTTTCTTGTGCCGGTTTTCATGCTCCTGTACGAGCTTATTGTGGTGCGCCATTCCCCTGAACTGGCAGCCTTTAACGCGATAATGGTATTAGCTATGATCATGTTGCTGCAAGAGCCACTAAAGGCACATCTCAATAAAACAGATATGGTAGCGGCATTTAAGCAATCAATCGTCAATATATTTTCAGCTCTTGCCGCAGGAGGACGTAATATGGTTTCTGTCGCACTTGCCACGGCGGCGGCAGGTATCATAGTCGGAGCGGTATCTCTTGGTCTTGGCAATCTTATTTCCGAGGTTATTGATGTTCTTTCCTTTGGAAATGTTTTCCTCATGCTGGTTATTACCGCGCTTGCCTGCCTGATCATCGGCATGGGTCTGCCAACCACGGCAACCTATATTGTCATGGCGTCTTTAACCGCTCCAGCCATTGTCGCAATCGGCGCTATGCAGGATTTTATCGTGCCGCTTATGGCAGCCCATCTCTTCTGCTTTTATTTTGGCATCCTGGCAGATGATACGCCTCCTGTGGGACTGGCTGCTTATGCCGCTGCTGCGATTGCTAAATCGCCGCCTATCCAGACAGGTATTCAGGCATTTATGTACGATATCAGGACTGCAATTTTGCCATTTATGTTCATTTTCAATACCGAGCTTATTCTTCATAATGTGTATTCCTGGCCCCAGGGTATATTGATTTTTGTAATGGCCTGCATAGGTAATTTTGCCTTTGCATCGGCAACCCAGGGATGGTTTCTTGCGAAGAATAAGCTATGGGAGATTCCGGTTTTTATGGTTATTGCCTTTATAATGATGCAGCCCCAGAGAGTAGCACAATGGATTGGTGTTCCCCATGAGCAGCGTTATTATATGTATATTGCCGGCCTTGTTCTTTTTGCAATACTCTGTTTTCTTCAGAAGAGAAGATATGTAGAAGGTGAACCTGTAATTTTGTAATATTAAGGATGGGTTATTTATGAAACAGATAAAGAAAATATTGGTTCCAGTTGCTTTTTCTCCCTTTACAGAAGGAATTGTTCAATATGCAATAATGTTTGCCAATAGTCTCTCTGTTGAAAGATTAATTTTTATGAATGTTATAAATCAACGAGATCTTGATACTGTCGAATTGATTTCTTCTTTTGGGTATGACGTGGATAAAAGTCATTATATTCAGGAAATCAAGAAACAACGGAGCGAATCTTTAGAAAAGATGCTCGATAGACTCGACTTTCCCAAGGATAAAATGAAGTTTGTTATGACAATTGGCAATCCATCGATGAAACTGCTTGAATATGGGGTAAAGCAAGAGGTGGATATTATCATTATGGGGCTACGGGCAAAAAGTGATCTGATTCATGTCTTCACGGGATCCGTAGCCGAAAAGATGTTTAAAAGTTCCCCTATTACAATTGTCTCCTACCGTGAAGAGTCTCTTGCTGCGCCTTTACGCAAACATATTAAACTTTGTTGATATACTCCTGGTGACCTATGTACACGTTCGGATAAGTTCGGGTCGAACAAAGTATAGGGCGACAGCATCGTGCTGTTGGAAGCCAATACAAAGGAACCGATAATGGCAAGGTTCTGGATGGTCTGTCGGGGTCGTTAGTACAGTGGCAAAGGGAGCAACTTCTCGAAATAGCGAAGGTGAGATGCTACCTTCTATTAATTTTTAGTGAGCATTAAATCGAACAGCTGCCAGGTTCGATTGAAATTAGATTTTTAAAGTGTCATGTCATCATGAAATGAACAATGAGAACGGTAGCTGTACTCCCCTGTGGAATGCAATTCTACGCCAAGCAGTTCGGTACCGAAGGCCCCATGAAATATTCTGGAAGGGAGCTCGTTGGGCACGTGCAATGTAAATTTACCCGTAAAATGTTGTGGATTCTTTCAGGAGGATTGACCATGCCATATAAGCATAAAACATTTGTCTCATTTGATGGAGACTCTGTCGGCTTTTACTATGATTTGATGACGGATTGGGAGCAAAGCAACCATCTCCCATTCAATTTGTATAACGCTCAGGATCTTTACAGTGCTTTTGATTCCAGTACCGAAGAATCCATCAAGGCCCAATTGGCCGAGCGTATGAAAGAATCTGAGGCTTTTATTATTTTGATTAGTGAAAGCACCCGTAAGTTGTATTCGTTTGTTGGCTGGGAGGTTGAACAGGCAATAAAGCGAGAAATGCCAATAATTGCCGTGAATCTTAATGGCAAGCGGTTTATGGATCAGTATCGATGCCCCCCTGTTCTTGCAAGTGCTCTTGTGATGCATGTAGGTTTTAATGCTGAAATACTGGAGCACGCTTTGGAGAACTGGCCAGAGTCGGATAGGGCCTTCAGAGCGCAGAAAAAAAGCGGGCCGTACTACTATAACGATGAAATCTATACGACTCGGACGGAGGCGTCTTTAAATGTGGACATCTTGAATGGGATTGGGCCGTGTTAACTGTTTAAAGTGCCAACGTATGCTGGGAACTGGTATCTACTATCTCTTCAGTATTGGGTAGTTCAAATCCCGATCTTTACTTTCTGCTATACATTGATGGTTTGGTCTGTAGCAACTGAGGCCAAGATAGCCATCTTTAACAGATGAAAGATTTCTCCAAACGATAGATGTTTATTGTTCAGTTACGTATATAGGCTGGGAAGTTCGTATCTCAAAAGTCAATATAGCTATATTGGTTGTTTATGTTAGGGACTTCCAGGTGAGAAGGTTACGTCTTTGTTTTTGGCAGTATATTAGCTTTTAGGAGGCTAATGTTTTTTACATTCAACTGAGAAATCTTGATCCGGGAAGCATCGTTTGATGATATCTACCATTTTATCCTTATGTGACCCGGACCAGTAGAGTTTGGTGCAATCAGAGCACTGTTGAAAACAGTGATAATGGATTTTGGTCAATGGCTCTAATTCGGCGATTATCTTCTGTTTGTCTACCTTTTTCAGCAGACCATTACATGCCATGCATCGAGTAAAAGGTTGCAAATTACGTGTAAGACCAAAAAAATGTATAATTTCTTGGAATTGCTTTTCAGGGGAAAAATTTTTCACCAAGTAGCCAAAAGTTAAGGCTTTTCGTTTTAACAAATCTTTATTTCTACTCAGTACAATTCGATTTTCCTCTACACCAACTTTCAGTAATTCCAACTCAGAGATCGGGTTGGTATAAAAAGTGTCTATTCCTGCCATCCTTAATAGCTTGACAAGCTTGCCTACATTCATATCAAGAGCAAAAATGAGTTCAGGTAGCGGTTCTGGTCTCAAGGATGTTGCCGTTAAAAAATCATCAGGGCCGGAGAGGGGGAAAATTTCAACTGAAGTATTGTTATTTGGGATATGCAGGAAGGAAACTTCTTGGTCATTGATTATTAAACGGCCAATCTCGGTATGCGGCACGCCCATAGACTCAATAATATCTTTAATGGAGGCACGTCTGTTAAGGGCGTGTTCAATTTTCTGTTGATTTTGATAACCACGGCGTAACAAGTTTCTAAGGTGACCATGAAATGATAAAAACATAGTTGCAGTTTGATCTTGCTTAAGAAAAAGATAGACACGGTTAAACTAAATACTCTCATATCCTAGCTCACAAAACAATTATTTATAAATTTTTTGCAGAATTTATCTGTAGATTTTGACTAGCCCAAAAGGCAACCTATCTTCCTCGTCAATTCAGGAAACACCTTCATATCTATGAAATATGTAAGATTTAATATTACCACATCATATCTAAATCCCATTTTTTTCATTCATCAACATATTCTGAGATAATTATTTCCAAAATTATTGAGTCAGGTCAATAACATGAATAATTTTATCAAGAAGAGAAAGAAAACAGTAAGAAACACTATTTTCTATGCTAGAATGATCTAGAAGTTGGTTGGGTTTTATGATTGTTTTATCATAAATGACCCGTCTCAATAATTAATTAGTTCGCGTGAGGACGAGATGATTGAATTGAAGCCCATCGGGATCATACACACGCCATTCAAGAAGCGGGAGGGCATGCCGATCCAGCCCGCCGGCGCCGCCGGCGTGAAAAGCACGGTCGAAGTGTTTGAGGAGTACCGTGCGGGGCTGAAGGATCTCGATGGGTTCTCCCATATCATCCTGTTGTACCACTTTCACCGCAGCCTGGGATTCGACCTGCACGTCGTGCCTTTCATGGATTCAGAGCCACGTGGCCTCTTCGCCACGCGTGCGCCCAAGCGTCCGAACTCGATCGGGTTTTCCGTTGTCCAACTGAACAGAATCGAGAACTGTGTTCTACACGTCCAGAATGTGGACATTCTGGACGGCACCCCCCTTCTCGACATCAAGCCTTATGTTCCCGAGTTCGACCATCAGGTCAATGTCCGAACAGGCTGGCTTGAGCGCGCCAGGAAGAACGTGCACACCAAGGAAGCGGATGACAGATTCAAATAGGAACGCGAACAAGAGAGATGCAGCGTACGGCTAAAGCTGCCGCTGATCTTCAACGTTAGCCCTCTTAAAACAAAATGGGAAATAGAACGGACATAAACGATTTAAACAAAATCCCAAACGATGGCCCGGCAACAATTAAATATCTCAGTATGTTGGGTATCAAAAAGCCTTTTGAGTTAATCGGCCAAAATCCCTATTTGATGTTTGAAGAATTGTGCAAGGGTTCCTCACACAAATGTATGCAAAATTTGCGGCATTGGTAAGTCAGCCATGCAA
>JACNJZ010000116.1 GCA_014382295.1 Candidatus Desulfobia pelagia
GGTACCTGTGTTCGTGATAATGATCCAGTTGCAGAAATTTGTGATGATGGTCTTGATAATGATTGTGACGGTGATACGGATTCGGCCGATTCCGACTGCGTGTCTACATGTACTGATAATGATACCCGCACCTGTGATACTGGTCAGCAGGGAATATGCCAGGCCGGAACTGAAACATGCAGTAGCGGTGCCTGGGGGAGTTGCATAGCTGACAACAGTCCAGTTGCAGAAGACTGTGGTGATGGCCTTGACAACGACTGTGACGGTTTCACAGATGCAAATGATCCAGACTGCCAATCTGCCTGTGTGCCTGTTAATGACCATGACTGCCTAACTGCAGCTGATTATCCGAGTGCGTGTCTCGGTTGCCATGATGGTGGTGTGGGAGGGGTCCAATATGACGATGCTTTCAACTCTGTGCATTATAAGTGGACTGGTCCTGGAGAGGATATGACCAACGAGCCCGGTACTGATCAGGGTAAACTTACTAATGCCATGAATACGTATTGCATCAACATTCTTGGCAACTGGGGTGTCTGTGGTTCTTGCCATGCAGGCCGCGGCCTCAAACCCGGTACTGGTGACACCAAAGCTAATGTTGATTGCCTCATGTGTCATAACGAAGAATATGCGCTGGCCAGGGTAAGACTGGGCGATGGCTCTATGGGAGCACCCACTTTAACAGACAGCATGGTTCAACCAGCTACTCCTACTAAAACAAATTGCCTGAAATGTCATGCCTTTGGCGGCGGTGCTAACGCTATTAAACGTGGTGATATTGCAAATGAGCTTATAACAAATACTGATCCTGAATATGATGTACACATGAATAATGCAGGAGCCAATCTGCAGTGTATTAATTGTCACTCATTTAATGGTATGCATAAGGTTTCCGGTAAGGGCTCCGATCTTAGGCCGACAGATTTTGAATCCGAGGTAAGTTGTGAGTCTTGTCATAATAATAAACCTGACGGAAGTGGCTGGAGTCATGCTCTGGCTGGTGTCCGCGGAGAACCTGATCGACATATGCCGAAGGTTTCATGCCAGGCCTGTCATATCCCGACTTATGGAAAGACACATACTGAAATGCATCGTACCTGGACAACTCATATTGACGGGACTGATGCCACCACCTGTGATGAAGCTAATCCATGTCCAGGTCATCCGGATCACGATGCCAATACTGAGCCAATGGTTCCTGCCTATAAGTTCTGGAACAGGATGAGCGACAACTATCTGCTTGGGGATATTGCCCAGATTAATCCAGATACAGGCAATTCCTTTCAGACATCTATGCCGCAGGGTGATATTGGTGAATACAACGGCAAATTATATCCATTCAAATATAAAACATCTGAGGCCCCTATCAGTACTGATGGCAAGATTATCGCTGTGGATACCTTTGAATACCTGAAGGGTACCGGTAATATAAACACTGCTGTCGCAAAGGGTGTGGCCAATATGAGAGCCGCCGGTATTTCAGTGGGCGATTTCGATTATTGGGGCACGTCTGACACTTATGGATTGATTACCCACGGTGTTACTCCGGCGGCTTCTATCGCAGGTTGCGACCAATGTCATGGTGCCTGGGATCTTGCCAGTGACAATATGCTGGATGCAATGGGCTACACATTGAAAGGCGTCAAGGAAGAGGTCTGTGGTCAATGCCACGACGGCACAAAGAAGATGCCTCGCGACCATGAAAGAATGCATGGTCATGTTCAGAAAGGAAGCGGTATAGACTGTCTCTACTGTCATGATTTCAGCAGGGCCACGAGCCGCGGACTATGCAGTCCTTGTGATCCGGCATGCGATGATGAATTTGCTGACACCAATGCTAATTACCCGCATGTATGCAACTAAGCACTAGAATATAACAATAATATAAACCTCCTGGGGTGGCTGTTCCGGCCACCCCTTTTTTTCTCTACAGCCATCTTCTTCGTAGTGAAATAGCTACCGATGTTATATTGACAGCCCATGTGGTACTATGTATGTTTAATTGTCTTATTATTATACGTGCTATCAGTTTCATTATAAAATCATCGGGGACTTTGTTATGGCTGTTAATCTATTGAGTCGAGTCAGGATTGTAATCTTTTCTCTTTTTCTTCTTATCGCTGGATTTGGCCTGAGCTCAATAGCCGGCGCAGAAACCAGATACATTCATGATGTCCTTATTGTCGATGTCCGCGACAATATGGGCAAGCAATATAAGGTTCTCACCACAGTTCGAACCGGTGACGCCCTTGAGGTGCTCGAAGACACGAAGCATTTTGTGAAAGTTAAAACCAGTAAAGGTGTTGTCGGATATATATCAAGACAATACGTCGTCTCTGATCTCCCAAAGAAAACCATCATTAATAGCCTGAAGTCTGAAATGAAATCCCTGAACAAAAAACTGGTAAATCTTCAGGCTGACAAAGATGGATCCAGCGAAAAACTTCTGGCAATTCGCACACAAAATGAGAGCTACAAACAGGAGCTTTCCTCTACAGCAGCTGAGCGTGATAATGTCATTAAGGAATTAGAGCGCTGCGCAGTAACAAACCACGAGATATCTGACAAACTTGCGTCACTTGAGCCTGTTGCTGCGGAGCGGGATAATCTTGAGGCTGAACTGAAAAAACTGCAACCTCGCATCAGCCTTCTTCAGGATCGATATGACCAGGCCTTGGAAAACAACAAGGAGGCTGCCGAGCTCATCGGTGAAAGGGATACTCTTCATGACAAGCTGATTAATGTTCAAGCTGACCTGGAGTTTCTTAAGGAAAAACACCAGCAATTTATTAATGACTCTGAAGACCTGGTGTCGTTGATTGATGAACGTGACTCGTTGTTTGCCCAGGCAAAACAGAATGATCAGGTGGTAAAAGAGCTTCGTGAGAGGAATGACGAACTTGAAGGCACACACATGGTGTATTGGTTTCTCGCGGGAGCAGGAGTTCTTTTAATTGGTATGCTGATAGGCAAGGCATCGATCCGTAAAAAGAGAGGTGGGCTTTCAGGTATGTTTATTGTGTTCTAATCTGTTTTTTTTACGGAGTTAAGATATGCCTGATTCCCATGATAATAGCGCAAGGCCATTTACCATATTCAATTCACTGACAAGGGATGAGCTTTCCCGTAAATGGCAGGGAATAAAACAGCTGGCAAGGCAGGCACTTTCAAAAAAAAAGCCGTCAAGTGTTCAGTATGAAAACAAAGAAGATCTCAAGGAGCTGATTTCTGAGTGCATCAATGCCAGGGGCGGTGACGTCTCAGCGCGCATTCGTACGGTCGAGCTTGGGACTGTTTATCTTGGCTTGTCAAAAGTCGGGCGGGAGAATTTTCACAATATTCTTGCACGAGATTTTGATGTGAATGCCGCACTTCTCGATCAAAGTATCACTTCGCTTGGCGCTGCGGTATCGGTCGAGGATCGTATTAAGGCTGAAATAGCCCTTAAGAATTCCCTTATTCCTTCCCGTGTACAGCTGCTGAAGCAATTCAGCTCCCTTCCCAATGGCTTTAAGTTTCTTATTGATATGAGGGCAGATCTTCTCAGTAAAACAAAAGAAGATCCCTACATCTGTAAACTTGCCAATGATCTCAAGGAAATTCTCGATTCCTGGTTTGATGTCGGTCTTCTTGACTTGACAGAAATTACCTGGGACTCGCCTGCGGCACTCCTTGAGAAATTAATAGAATACGAGGCTGTGCACGAAATTCGTTCCTGGAATGATCTCCGCAAAAGACTTGATTCCGATCGGCTGTGTTTCGCTTTTCTTCACAATAAAATGCCGCGGGAGCCGATTATTTTTGTTGAAGTGGCGCTGGTGGATAACCTCAGTGATAATATCCAGAAGCTTATCTGCAGGGAAGGGGGTTCCTCTCGAGAACATGGTGCAAACACTGCCATTTTTTATTCAATATCGAATGCGCAACCCGGACTAGCAGGAATCAGCCTTGGGAACTTTCTCATAAAAACAGTTGTGAAAAAGCTCGCTAAAGAAAAATCTCATCTGAAGCATTTTGCAACGTTATCACCTGTACCGGGTTTTCGGAAATGGCTCGACAGCTTATTGGCTGACAAAGATGAAAATGTATTATGTGTTCAGGATGCAAAAGCTGTAAAGAATCAGTATGCATGTGATAACGGTGCTGAAAAGCTCCAGGATCTGCTCGCTGGTGATTGGTTTTCAGATGAAGAAACAGCGAATTTTTTAAAACCTATACTGCTTAATCTGTGTGCTCGATATCTGTTACACGAAAAGAAGGAGAATAAGGCGCTTGATCCGGTTATGAATTTTCATCTTACAAATGGCGCCAGGATTGAAAGGGTGAACTGGCTTGCAGATCTTTCAGACCGTGGGATGAAACGTTCATACGGAATAATGGTAAACTACTACTATGAGTTGTCCGACATTGACTCGAACCATGAGCAGTACATTTCTTCGACTCTTATCGCTGCCAGTAGAGAGGTAAAAAAAATCTTCAGGGAATAGCGGAAAAATAAAAAAGGCTGAAGAACAATTCTTCAGCCTTTTTTAATGAGGAGGGGAGATAGGAGATGATTTTTATTAATGCAAGTATTGGCCCGCCCTAATTAATTTTTTTATTTTTTTAGAAAAAGACCTTTTTATATAGATAGTTAAACAGTTTAGATCCTGATTCTTTCTGCTTTTCAGGTGTATAGGATATATAAAAAGGGTACAATGTGGGGCTTATAACCCTGTGGAGGTTTTCCCCAATGGGTGACATATCATAAGAAGAAGTTAAAGATCTTTTTGTATACGTGTCATTTTCTGTAAATTTTTTACAGATTTTAATTTCTTCCTGGAGAATGGTGTATATATTTATGAAAATATTAACGAAAAAACAATTTGTTACGGGGCTATGTGCCGGGCTTTTGTTTTCTGCTGTATTCCCGACGATAATTTCTGCAGAAACTGTAAAAAAAGGGAAATACACCCTTAACCTGTTTTCAGAGCAGAAAAAGAAAGGCAATTATCAGATTCTCGAGATATCCGGTGATATAACTGGGCCGAAATGCGAATCTATGAAACTTAATGTCTCTTTTGAAAATAAATATGCCAATCGCGGTCAGAAGATTTTCATCCTGGAAAACATTGAGGATAATGCTCCTTTGCCTTTTTTAGATTATGATGAAATCTTCCCTACAAAAAATGATACCACCTGGAAGGTGGATGAGGTTTACGTTGATTGCAGGGATTAGGCGATAGCCCATAGTGTTTTGAAAATTTGGTTATGTGGTACATTGTAGAACTGTAAGGGGAAACGGAAATTTTTATTCACAATAAATAAAAAAAAGAGTTGGCTTTCTTGGTTTCATAGTGCTAAAGTAAAAGTAAGTGGAAGAGCCTAACATCAGAAAATAAAACGGCAGAAAAAACGCTCGTATACTTTGAATAGAGGCTCAACCCAGGAAGCAGGGTCATAAAAAGACCCTGCTTTTTTTTATGGCTTCACAGTGTTGTCATTAGGAACTGTCTTCAGCTAAAGTCAGCAGGTTCCGTTCTCCCCCCTCAGTACATCACAATTCATATCATCTACAAAAATACCCAGAGACAATAGTTGGTGGGGTAAATAACCAACACAGTTCCGTTTGTGTATATCACCCACTCTTTTTCTGCAAATGATGATTGTTACTTCTTGATTGGCAATCTCTTTAACTTGTTGAAATTATATAGTTTAAGCGAATTTTTTTAAAATTTATATTTATGGCACAACGGTTGCAGTACATAAAACTAAGAATAAAAACTGTGAGGGTCTAACATAAAATAAAAATATAATTTAATAGAGAGACCTCTCTACAAAAAATTATTCTTAATCTCTAAGGCAGAGTCATCGCGACTCTGCCTTTTCTCTTTTGCATACACTCCTTAAATCATAAGGCAATCTTGAAAAATTGACTTTTTGCTCGCTAGCAGTGTCATTGCCAAAATGAAAAGTGCTCACATACCTCGGTATGCTGCGCTTTTTAATTTTGTCATTCCTTGCTAGCAAACAAAAATCCTAATTTTTCAAGGTACCTATAAGTATTACCTCTCTATTGGTTCCTTTTGCCCAATTCCAAGAAGGGTGATGTGTCCAATTAATTATGTGTCATATCAGCCAGTTGTGCCGAATTCGACTGTGTGGTATGCCCCATTTTGTTCGCTGTAATGTCCTCTTTATCCTTATCTTCAGGGCCATAATTTTTTTTTCCAACCGGAGGCTCTTGGCTTTCCACAGGATGATAGTGGACATAAACCCGACGCATAAATTCAATTTTTTCAAGTAAAATTTTCTCGGCACGAGTGGCGATCCTGTCACCCTGAGCCACGGTGAGAAGACCATCTACTCCAATGGTGATGTTGACCACCAGGTAGGGGCCAAAACGATGTGCATGAACCTCTTCCACGGCCTGCACTCCGTCCACCGATGTCAACAAATTGGAGATCTCCACTCCCAGGCGTTTTCCTGGCAGGGTATCCATGAGATCTGCGGTAGCAGAGCGTAGTATCTCAACGCCAGTGTGGAGGATGACCAACGAGACAATTGCTCCGGCAAGGGGGTCCACCCAGGGAACCCCGCTCCGCCCAAAAAAAATTCCAACTGTGGCAGCTAAGGCAGAGTATATATCATTACGATGGTCATGGGCCAAAGCCTTCACCGCACTGTTTCTGGTTTCTTTTCCGATTCTGCCGGTCCACAGGGTAAGCCAAACTTTGAGACCTGCCCCGGCCAAAGATACCCAGAGTGCGATCTCAGTTGCACCTGTGAAGCCCCATTCCCCTAAAAAAATCTTATAGACGCCATTTGCCGAGGAATTCGTGATCCAGGTGGGGGAGGAATACGATCTCGGGGACCTGTA
>JACNJZ010000172.1 GCA_014382295.1 Candidatus Desulfobia pelagia
CCTTTTGCCTTTTGCCTTTTGCCTTTTGCCTTTTGCCTTTTGCCTTTTGCCTTTTGCCTTTTTAATAATATACGCATGAGACAACACGCTGTCCATTATTCCTTTGACTTACATAAAAAATCTACTATACACAGCTGCATAATCGAGACGCATCCATGACCCTTTATTTTGACATAGTTACTGAAACACAGAAAATTTTCTCTACTGACGGCATCCTGGCCAGGAAACTTCCCAAATATGAAGCCAGGCCTGGCCAGCAGGAAATGGCAATGGCCGTCGCCCAGGCTCTTTCCCTGGAGAATGGGTATGACCACAAACCTGCCGGGATGAAACTTGCCGTTGAAGCAGAAACAGGAATCGGCAAAACCCTGGCATATCTCGTCCCGGCGGCTCTCAGCGGCCAGAAAATTGTAATTTCCACCGGCACACTCAACCTCCAGGACCAGATCCTCAACAAGGAAATCCCTTTCATCCGAAAGCATATTGCTCCCGGTCTGTCTGCAGTATGCATGAAAGGACGGCAGAATTATCTCTGCCTGTACCGCTGGCATCAGTTTATTTCAACCTCCAGGCCAACGCTCTTCCAGGACATTCCGCTGGATAAAATAAGTTCCTGGCTTGAAAAAACGGCAACAGGCGACCGGGCCGAACTCGACTGGCTCCCTGACAACACCGCCCTCTGGCACGAAATCAGCGCCACCACAAGTCAATGCCTCGGCATGAACTGCCCTGACAACAGCCAGTGCTATCTTAATCGTCTCCGAAAACAGGCGGCCCGCGTCCAGCTGTTGATCGTAAACCACCATCTCTTTTTTTCCGACCTGTCCCTGCGCAGGTTTGGCTATGCTGAAGTCCTGCCCCGTTATGAATCCGTCATTTTTGATGAGGCCCATCACGTCGAAAATATTGCCACCCGCTATTTCGGGGTTTCGTTCAGCCATTACCAGCTGATTGATTTAATCAAGGATACCCTCACCCTGATAGATGAAACTCCCGGTGACAAAAATCTCGACAAGATCCGAAAAGCGGCATCACAGATAAACCGGCAGGAAGAACCTTTTCTGAATCTCTTCCCCAAAGAGAAAGGGCGTTTTCCCCTGCAGAAAATCATGGAGCACAAGGACTGGGAAAAAGAACTTACCTCACTGCAGGACAGCCTGAACCTCTTTGCAGAACGCCTTGCCCCCTTAAGCAAAAAAAATGATGCCTGGAGTTCACTCCTGCGGCGTACTGATGAATTGATTTCAAACCTGTTTCTCATTGCAAACGAGAGACAGGACACATACGTTCACTGGTATGAACGGCGGGAAAAAACAGTTTCCCTGTCGGCATCACCCATAGAAATTGCAACAGAACTGCAGAAAGCCCTGTATGGAGAGGTGAAAGCGGCAATCTTTACCTCTGCAACCCTGACTACCGGAGACACCTTCAAATATTTTTTTGAACAGCTTGGCCTGCCTGGTGATACGGAAACCATGCGGCTTATTTCGCCATTTGACTATAAAAACAGATCCCGACTCTTTATCCCGGACAACTCCTTTCCCGAACCGGCCCACCCCGACTTTATGCCCCGCCTTGAAAAGGAAGTGGAAAATATACTGCTTGCCTCCCGGGGACGCGCCCTCGTTCTCTGCACCAGCCTCAAAGCCATGCGGGCACTCCACGAATTTCTCGAAGACAGGCTCCCACACCCCCTCTATATGCAGGGCAACGCCCCCCGCCATGTATTACTGGAACGTTTCAGAAAAGATACCCATTCCGTCCTTCTGGCCGTCGCCAGCTTCTGGGAAGGGATAAATGTCCCTGGTGAAACACTCAGCTGCGTAATAATTGACAAACTCCCGTTTGAAGTTCCCAGCGACCCTGTTATTATGGCTCGGATTGACAAAATTAAAAATGACGGGGGAAATCCTTTTATTGACTTCCAGGTCCCCCGGGCGATCCTCTCTCTTCGCCAGGGACTTGGCCGCCTGATGCGATCCGCATCAGATAAAGGGCTATTGGCAATAATGGATGTCCGGCTTTTCAAGAAACATTATGGCAAAATTTTCAGAAAAAGCCTGCCCGCAAGCCCTGTGATAAGAACCATCGAAGAGGTGAAAACTTTTTTCGATCACCACTGACCTGTGAATTCGTAAAACGACAGATTAACCACAGAGATCACTGTGGTTAATAAAAAAAGCTTTTTAAAGGCATCAACATTATGAAAAAATCAGAACTCCTTGCACTACTGCAGCCTGAGATAGAAGTCATTGACACGACAATGCATCAGGAATTTGCTTCTATTAACAACACCCTGTTAAAAGAGATCATCGATTACGCGGTTTTTAACGGCGGCAAACGCATTCGGCCTCTGCTTACATTACTGGCAGCACGGCTCTGTGCCTTTTGCAAGATGCCGAAAGGAGTTGGAAAAGAAGAGGAACTGACGCCGCCAATTGACCTGTACCGACTGGCAATGGTCTTTGAATTTCTCCATGCCGCCAGCCTCCTCCATGATGATGTGATTGACAATGCCACCCAGAGACGCGGGAAACCCTCTGCCAATACAATCTGGGGCACCACCCATGTGATACTTGCCGGAGATTTTCTCCATGCTTCAGCAATGACACTCGCCGGAACTGTTGGCGACAGCAGCACTCTGAATATAATCGGCAGTGCCACTACGGCGATGATTGAGGCAGAGTTTCTGCAAATGCAAACCGCAGCAGCCAAAGACCTTTCCGAGGAAAATTATTTCACCATTCTGCGCGGCAAAACCGGCGCCCTGATTGGCTCGGCCTGCGAAATCGGGGCCTATTTCACTGACGCCGAAAATGAGCAGCAGGCAGCACTACGAAGATACGGTGACGCCCTGGGCCTTGCCTTTCAAGTTGTAGACGATCTTCTAGACTACCAGGGCTATCCGGAGAATACAGGCAAGGCCGTGGGAAATGATTTTGTCGAAGGAAAAATGACCCTGCCTCTTATTTATACACTTCAAAACGCAGAGGGTGATGAAAAAATATTTATCACACATTTGCTTGATGGTACTCCTGAACAGCGACAGGAACATATTGAGGATATTTACCCGCTCATTGAGAAACATGAGGGTTTTGCCTATTCCAGAAAAGGCGCCGAAACTCTGGTGGAAACTGCCATTGAGTCCCTCGATATTTTCAAAGACTGTCAAGCCAAAAAGACTCTTATCGGCCTGGCCAGGTATGTGTTGACGAGGGAGAAGTAGGGATCAGGACTGAGGTTTAGGGTGTGAGGTGTAAGGTGTTGCCTATACCACTTTTGCCTTTTGCCTTTTGCCTTTTGCCTTTTTAAGAAAAAACAATGCCAAAGAAGAAAAAACCCCGTAAAACCGCCAGGAAAAGAACCCTCCTCCTGCCTTTGCTCATAGTGTTGTTTCTGTTTGCCAGTCTTTCTGCCGCGGTCTATTTCATTTTTTTGGGGCCCGGAACCTTTCAGGAAAGCCAGAAGTCCACCGCTACGCTCTCACAAAAGCCATCGATTGTTTATGAAGAACCGGTTACCGAACCAGAACTTCCATTAATTCATCCCGGGGCCGTTAAAAGAAAACTGCTCCCCAAAAATCAGGCCTTTCTGGCCATTGTGATTGACGACATTGGCTATAAAAAATCCACTGGCAGCCAGCTTCTTGACCTGGACCTGCCACTTTCTTTTGCCTTTCTCCCCTTCGGCCCCCACACAGCGCCACTGCTGAAGAAAGCCCGGCAGAAAAATAAAGCTATCCTTCTCCACATGCCCATGGAAGCCCTGGACAGCAAATGGGACCCGGGCCCGGGGGCCCTTTTTACCTCCATGACGCGAAGTGAAATACAAAAGAGAACCGAGGCAGCTCTTCAATCAGTACAGCCTGTTGTCGGCATCAACAACCACATGGGTTCCCGCCTCACTGCCGACAAAGATGCCATGGAATCGTGCCTGGCTGTTGTCAAAGAAAAAAATCTTTTCTTCCTGGACAGCCTTACTTCATCTGACAGTATCGCATACAATCTGGCCGGTGAAATGGGTCTTAAAACAATGAAACGTGATCTTTTTCTTGATAATATCCAGGACAAGAAAGAAATCATGAAACAGCTGGATTCCCTTATTCTCCTTGCCCGGAAAAAAGGAACCGCCATTGGCATTGGCCATCCATACCAGGCAACGCTGGAAGCACTGCGTGAATCCGAAGGCAAACTCCTGGAACAGGTTACAGTGGTTGGCATTCATCAACTCATAGAATACGCCCCATAATTATAACCATCTCCTGCAACTTAATAATTTTTCCTAAAACCTCTTTACAAATCCCCCCTCAGAAGTTAAAGAAAATAATTAAATACTAATTGTTTTGTATAGTGCCCTGAAGTGAACTAAAGTTTGCTTATTCACCAATGATATTGACAATATGAATCACATCCACCAACTTAATACTTAAATCTTTAAACTTAAAACTTTCAGTAAATACGCTATGAACAAAGAACACGTTGAAGATATTGCCGGTCTTCTCAAAACATTATCCCATCCAATTCGGCTTAAAATCATGTGCCTCCTCCAAGAGGGAGAAAAAAGCGTCGGCGAACTTCGCTCCGAGGTGAAAACAACCAATGCCAACGTATCCCAACACCTCTCTATCCTGCGCAACCAGGGAGTTATTGCCAATCGCAAAGATGCAAACTTCATCTACAACCGCATTGCCGACCCCCGGGTCCTTGAACTGATGCAAACCCTGCGCGCCCTCTATTGCACCAAGGAATCCCACCAATAAAACCGGAGCCTTTGTTATGAAAATTGGAAGTCGCCTCATCCAGTTTCCCATAGTGCACCCCAAACTGATCACGACCCTTATGGTGCTCTTCACCCTGGCCCTCGGAGTGATGATCGCCAAGGTACATGTAGACACAGACCCGGAGAACATGCTCTCCGAGGATGAAGCCGTACGTGTTTTCCATAACAAAATGAAGAAAGAGTTTACCCTCCATGATGTTCTCGTTCTTGGCGTGGTAAACGAAACCCATCCTGATGGAGTCTTCAATCCGGGGACATTGGCTCATGTCCATGAACTGACTGAATTCGCCAAAACCCTCTCCAGCGAAAAATATCCTGCCAGTAAAGTCATCACCAGGGACATAATGGCCCCCGGCAATGTCGACACCATCCTACAGGCCGGCCCTGGTCAGGTTCGCTTCGAATGGCTGATGAAGGACCCGCCACAAACGCGGGAAGAAGCCCTGGTGGTTCGCGACAATGCCATGAGCAATCCCTTGCTCAAAGGGACTCTGGTCGCCGAAGACGGAAAGGCCATCGGCATATACATCCCCATTTCCTCGAAACATATTGCCCACGAAATCAGCCAGAAGCTGCTGGACAAGATAGATGAATTCAGCGGTGACGACCAGTTCTACATCACCGGCCTCCCTGTAGCCGAAGACACCTTCGGCAAAGAAATGTTTGTCCAGATGGCAATTTCAGCGCCCCTGGCAATGATTGCCATTTTCGTCCTGATGCTCATCTTTTTCAGGAAAATAAAGTTCATCATTTCGCCGATGATTGTTGCCATGGTCTCCGTCATTTCAACTATGGGACTCCTCATCGGCACAGGAAATACCCTGCATATCATGAGTTCTATGATTCCCATCTTTCTCATGCCCATTGCCGTAGTGGACTCAATCCACATCCTTTCCGAATTCTTTGATCACTACCCGAAAATAAGAGACCGCCGTAAAACCATCGAACATGTCATGGACCAGCTCTTCATGCCTATGTTCTATACATCCCTGACTTCTTCGGCCGGTTTTGCCTCACTTGCCTTCACCCCGATCCCGCCGGTGCAGGTCTTTGGTGTTTTTGTTGCCTTCGGAATTATGCTGGCCTGGTTTACAACCATTATCTTCATTCCCGCCTATATAATGATGATGAAGGAAGAAAGCCTCGACAATTTCGGCGTAACACACACTGACAGCGAGCAGAAGAACTCTCTCATGGCTCGCATTCTGGCATCAACAGGCCGGTTTACATTTGCCCAGTCAAAATTCATCCTTGTTATTACCCTGGTTGTTCTTGTTGTAGCCGGCTATGGCATCAGCAAAATTGCCATCAATGACAATCCAATGAACTGGTTTACCAAGAACCATCCCATCCGGGTTGCAGACCGTGCCCTCAACAGTCATTTTGGCGGGACCTATGAAGCCTACCTGGTCCTGGAAGGTGATAAAGACACAGAACTCAAGCCGGCTCTTGCCGCTTCCATGCTCAGTGAAAAGCTGGGTTCTTTTGCAGGAGAAAAAGGCGGCTTGCCTGTAATCAGAGAAGCGCATCAGGCCATGGATTCAATACTGCCAAATGTGTCTGACACCGAAGCTTTCCTGCTGCAACTGGAAGAGGCATGGCAGATAAAAATGGACGACAGTGACGATGATGCCTATGAAGTCTGGGGCCAGGCCATTGACGCGCTTGATCTTCTCAAAAACAGGAGCCAGGTCTTTAAACGCCCGGATATCCTGCGCTACATCGCTTCATTGCAGGAACATATACTGACATCCGGCCTGGTTGGCAAAAGCAACTCCGTCACCGATGTTGTCAAAAAAGTACACATGGAATTGTTTGAAGGCAGTGCAGATCAGTTCCGTGTTCCGGATACGACCAGTGCCGTCGCCCAGTGCCTCATATCTTTCCAGAACAGTCACAAGCCTGACGACCTCTGGCACCTGGTGACCCCTGATTACACAAAAGCCAATATCTGGATTCAACTCAAAAAAGGCGACAACCAGGTAATGCAGGAGGTTGTCGAGGAAGTCGAGGCCTATATGGCGGA
>JACNJZ010000029.1 GCA_014382295.1 Candidatus Desulfobia pelagia
TCAAGATCAAGGCGTACGAAAAATTTTACCACAGGCATATGTTTGATATCGGAGTCTCGTTAACTCGCTTACCTCCGAGGATAAAATTTTGAGTACAACGCAGAGATTGGGTGAGATAAGCGCAGACTTCGAAAGACAATTTTTCAAGGTAGCCTCAATAAACATTGCCAGGAAAAACTATGCCCATTTACGAATTTTACTGCTCAGAATGCAATACCCTTTTTAATTTCTTTTCACGGCGTATTAACACGACAAAGCAGCCATTATGCCCAAAATGCAACCAGACACTTCAGCGCCAGATGTCAACTTTCGCCACTATTGGCAAGGCCACGGAAAGCAGTGATGATTTCCCTTTGGACATAGATGAATCCCAAATGGAAAAAGTCCTGGCAGGACTGGCCGGTGAGGCCGGGAATATCAATGAAGACGATCCCCGGCAGATGGCAAATCTCATGAGGAAATTTTCTGATCAGACAGGTCTTTCCCTCGGTGACGGCATGGAAGAAGCACTGGCGAGAATGGAGGCTGGCGAGGATCCGGACAAAATTGAACAGGAAATGGGAGATATCCTGGAAAATGAAGATCCTTTCGGCAAAAAGACAAAAAAGTCAACAAAACGCAGTCGTCCGCTTATCGATGAAACCTTATACGAGTTATAATGCAGAGCTCAGACTATTTGCCGCACTTGCCGTTTTCAACCACAGGAAAACCGCTTAGATTAAAACTTGAGCCGCACCCGCATGTACTGACGCTCCTGGAATTAGTAAGCCGCAGTCCTGCAGATACAAGATCGTCCGAATAGTCAATATGAAGCCCATCAAGGAAATGGCTGTTTTCTGTACCTGCGACGACACGCACGTCACCGTCCTGAAACACGACACTTTCTCCGGACTTCAAGTCCGAGTCTATTTCAGCATCATAAGTCATTCCGGCACAACCGCCTTCGATAATTTTGACACGTAGAAACTTTTCTGTTCCCACTTCCTTACTGATCAGTATATTTTTTGCTTTTTCTGTAATTGTTATATTCATGGAATACCTCCAGTGTATTAATAATTTGGCTATAGCAATACTATTAGGAGAGAACAAAAGAATGTCAAGCTGACCAGGAGACCTGATGACAATTGCGCCTTTGGCACTTTGCCACTTCAAGGTTGCCTTAATACCTCTGACTCACCCTATTGAGAATTCAACAATCCATACGAAACACCTATGCGATGCACAAGCTCCATAAAACCTTTTGGCAACGGGACATCTCTTTCTTCAATCAGTATCCCGTAATCCCGTGCTTTTTTCAGAATTTCCTCGTTATCACCGGCAATTCCTTCCTGATGGTTGCACAGGAAATGAATCCGCAGGGCATCTGTCAAGGGAATGCATAAATCAGGGAGCCGTGAGCCAACGTCATGAAGTTCGTTCTCAATCGTTTCCCTGTTGGCCAGTGCAAATTCGCCAAAATTTCCGGTTGGGTTAGGAGTGCCAAAAAGCTCATTCATCATGGCCCCGGCAATCATCCCCGGATAGGATGCTTTTTCAGACTGGTACTTTTCAGAAAGATATTCTTTCATTTTTTTAAAAAAAATCATCCTTACAACATCAACACCCTCACGAAGACTGGGAATAAATTCTCTCTCTACCTTTTCAGTCATAGTACAACACACCTCTGAAAAAATTTACGCTGCAAAAAACACAGAACTAAAATAAACAAACAAAGCCCAATCCTTCATCAGGACTTGATGTCCTGTAACGATCAAGCCTACTGAAAACCTTGCATTATTTTTAACCAATAATTATTAATTATAAAGTATATAATATCTATATTTCGTATATGTATAAAAAAAATACAAATCTCTACAGAGCAGGAGGCCTCACATGGTTCACCCATCCCCTCATACAGAACGTCGCAGACACCCCCGATACGCTGTAGGAGACAATGTTCTTGTATTCAGCCATGACACCTTTGGACAGATAATGGATATAAGCAAGAGCGGTCTTGCCTATCGCTACCTGACAGCAAGAGATGATACAAAATTGCCTGACGTCGAACTCGGTTTTCTCAATACAGAAAATGGCTTTTACATTGACAAACTTTACTGCAAAATCATCAGGTCGAATGACTCCACTCCCCTGCACCCTTCATCAAATACCCTGATTCGCACAAATGGCGTCGAATTTACCCAGCTGACCGATGAACAGCGTTCCTTTCTCGACAGCTTTCTTAATCAAAATATCGCGTCAATACAAGTGAGTACCCCATAGGTTCTTAATTTCATATCCTCATTTTTCAAATGGGCTGCTCCGTATTGCATTCCTCCGAATAAAACCAATCAACGTTAAGTGAAGGTTCCCATTGCTATTTAAATTATTTCTTGCCACTGGAATTGCTATAGGAGTTTCTGCTCTCTGTTCAGTACTTGAGTCTGTTCTCTACTCTGTATCAATCAGCCAGGTGGAAGTTCTTTCAAAATCTGGAAGAGCATCAGGTAAAATTTTAAAAAAACTGAAAAGCGATATCCAACAGCCTATTGCTGCCATACTCACCTTGAACACCATTGCCCATACAATGGGTGCTGCTATTGCTGGCGCTGCAGCATCTGCAGTACTCGGTGATGTCTATCTAGGTATATTTTCAGCAATATTTACCTTTACTATTCTAATATTCTCAGAAATTTTACCCAAAATTATAGGAGTTGTATATTGTAAACAACTTGCACCTTTTATAGCTTTACCACTTATAGCTCTTGTGAAAATACTTGCTCCAATTGTCTGGTTCTGTCAGCTGACAACCAAAATAATTCCTGGTTACCAGCAAGAATCACTGGTTTCGGCAGAAGAAATCCAGGCCATGGCCCTGCTGAGCAGAAAATCAGGTGAAATTGATCCCCAGCAGGAAAAGATTATCCGCAACATTATCGAGCTCAAGGGTCGGTCTGTACGAAACGCCATGACACCGCGAACTGTTACCTTTACGCTGAATAAAGACCTGTCTGTCTCTGAAGCACAAAAACTCAAAGCTCAATGGAACAGACACAGCAGAGTCCCTGTATACGACAGAAAACCCGACGAAATTGTCGGTATTGTCCTTCGTAAGGATGTTTTATTAAGTGCGGCTGAAAGGCGTGAAAATCTGACATTGGCAGCGTTAATGAAACCGGTTCACTTTGTCCCTGAAACAGCTCAGCTCAACAAACTCCTTCTCGATTTTTTTGAAAGGCGCCAGCACCTCTTCTGCGTTGTTGATGAGTATGGCGGCATGACAGGAGTTATCAGCCTGGAAGATATTATCGAAGAGATTATCGGACATGAAATCCGAGATGAATCAGACCCGATTGAAACTATGAGGCAACTTGCAAGAAATAAAGGAGAAAAGATCCGGTTTTCAAAAAATAACCCATAGAAAAATAAAAAGAAGTCCGCCAAGTAAAAGATGGAGGGTGACAAAGTTTTTCAACTCCAGAACCCCTTCAAACTCTCCCAGAGCATACCTCCAGAGGATGTATCCGCCAGCGATTGCGCCATTCATCATACAAAAAGCCGCCAACACCTGAATAGGAAAATCAGGGACACTGAAAGAAAAATATTCCAGAAATGACAAATAAAACTGGCGGCCTATCGTCGGAACAAAATCCCCGACCCCCTCGGCAAAATGCGTCATCCTGTACACCAGCTCACCCGTAAAAGCCATTGGGATAAGTATTGGCACCATCGGCGTCAATTTGCCAAAATCCGGGTCTGAGGGAGGGATCTTAAACAGCATCGAACCGCCATGTATAATCAACAAAACTCCACCAATGAATAAAAAAAGCAATATGCTGAAAAGAATGGCGTCAGAGAAAGCTGTCATCTCCTGAAGCTGCGCATAATATGATTTTTCCCTGAAAAATCGTGCCAGTTGAGACCCTATAAGAAAGGGAACCGTCCATGTACAGGTAATGTAGCGTCCCCTGTTATGGATTAATTCATTATAGGGATTGCGAAACAGAAATTGAGGGGAATTACGGTCACAAAAAGGCAGGCAATGACCGCAGACCAGGCAGTGAAGGTTGTTTTGTACAGATACTGCCCCGAGATATACAGGGCACCCGGGCTTTCCATTCAAACCACGCTGGCAGGCAAATGTTTTGCACCCTTTGCATTTATCATGGTCTGCCCTGAATTCTGTAATCGCAAGCGTTGCGGCGGCACCGGTCATCCGGCCAAGTGGGCATAAATGCCGGCACCATGACTGTCCCGGATACAGAACCGCCATAATTGCAGCTCCTATGACAATGGCAAGAACAAGGTAAGATGTCCCGGCAGGCCAATAAGCAAGATCAGCAACCGTTTCAACCCATATGATAAGAAATAGCAGGACAACCGACCAGTATACACCATATTTCTGCAGAAGCTTGGGTCTGGGTAGCGACAAGGTCCATCCTTTTTTCTGAAAAAAGACACCCAGCCCGGGAAACGGGCATATACCGCACCACATACGTCCAAGGAAAAACCAGGAAAGAACAATGGAGGGCCAGAGGATACCCCATGTCAGAAACACCGCAAAATTACGGGTTGGATCCTGTGGGCCAAAAAAACCTGAAACAAGAACTACTATGAAAAGAATATCACCGGCTGTTCGTAATTGAGCGTAATGCTGACGGGCTGAGAGAAATCGCCTCAGGGAAGGGAATATTTTGAAGAGATCGAGCCTTTCTCCGTCATCAAAGGAAATAA
This sequence comes from Candidatus Desulfobia pelagia, assembly GCA_014382295.1. Taxonomy (GTDB): domain Bacteria; phylum Desulfobacterota; class Desulfobulbia; order Desulfobulbales; family SURF-16; genus Desulfobia; species Desulfobia pelagia. The sequence continues at coordinate 4,711 of JACNJZ010000029.1, forward strand.
GGCTTCTCAGGCTTCTAGTCCACCAGTTCAAAATCTCATCCCACTTGCTCCAGAATTATTTTTACCTGAAAATCCTGGTCATCACGAATAATTTTAAGGGTTACTTCATCCCCCACCTTATGGCGGTCAAGTTCCTGTCGAAGATCATCAAGGTTCTGCACCAGAGCACCATCCATACTGACAATAATGTCACCGAGATACAACTCCCCGCCAATCCTGCGAATCCCCCTCAATCCTGCGGCCTCGGCAGCGCTGCCTTTTTCCACATTGGCAATGAGAACACCCTCGATTCCAAGACGGTCAGCAAGTCTTTCATTGGCAACAGAAACCCCAATACCCGGCCTGATAATATGGCCATATTTGACAATCTGGGTAACAACCCGATTCATTTCATCTACGGGTACGGCAAAACCAATGCCGGCACTGATACCAACGGGACTGTAAATCGCGGTATTGACCCCTATCAGCCGGCCTGCGCTGTCCAGCAGCGGCCCACCGGAATTCCCCGGATTAATGGCAGCATCGGTTTGAATAACGCCATGAATGGTCATGCCGTTTGCAGATTTAATCTCCCGGTCCAGTGCGCTGACAATCCCACTTGTAATTGTCTGATCAAGACCAAATGGATTGCCAATAGCAAAGACCTTCTGACCAACAAGAAGATTATCAGACTGGCCAATGGGTATAGGTTTCAGGCTGCTGGCGGGAGCAGCAACCTTGAGAACAGCAATGTCTTTATCTGCACTGGCTCCAACAAGGGCGGCTTTCCATGTTGTGCTATCTGCCAGGGTTACATGGACCTGGCTGGCATCTTCAATAACATGATAATTGGTGACAATACGCCCCTCATTGTCCCAGACAAAACCGGAACCTGTTCCCTTTGGAATCTCATGGACGTTAAGGCTGAATAAACTGCGCCGCAGTTCAATACTGGTAATATAAACGACAGAAGGAGATATAGTCTGAAACAGCTCAATGGTGTTTTTTTCATCTTCTGCAAAATCACCCCTGGCGGTTATGGCTCGAGGAGTCGCATCAGGATTATGAACCATCCCTGGAGGCCTGGCAAAAAACCACCAGAGAATGATAATTCCAATAATGAAAAGTAAAAGTGGTGATATTTTTCGTCTTGGCGGATTAGAATTCATTACAGATTCAACAATAATTTTGCGATGAGGAAATAGGCAAAAACTCCGAAGATGTCGATAGATGTAGTTACAAATGGCCCCGTTGCAACAGCCGCATCAATATCCATCCTTTTAAGGACAAGAGGAACAAAGGTCCCCACAGTGGCGGCAAGCACCATGGCAAACAACACCGACAATCCGACTACCAGACCAAGCTGAATAGGATCTCCGTATGTAAAATAAGCGACGACACCGAGAATAAGTCCATAGAAAGTACCGAGCATTAGCCCTACGCGCATTTCCTTAAAGACGACTTTTCCAAGTTCATTCATATTAATACGGCCGGTGGCCATACCACGAACCACAATGGTACTGGATTGGGTTCCGATATTACCACCCATACCCATTACTATAGGAATAAAAGCTGCAAGTGCAATAACCTGCCGCAATTCCTGCTCAAAAAGAGTGATCACCAGGGCGGCAAGCACACCGCCAATCCAGCTGGCAAATAACCAGGGAGCCCTGGTGAGGGCATTATCTACAGTTGATTTGAGAAGAATCTCTCTATCCTTACCTGCACCAGCCATCTGCAGAAAATCTTCTGTTGCCTCTTCACGGATGACGTCAATAATATCATCGACTGTAACTATACCAATAAGAGAATACGAGGGATCGACAACCGGCACTGCCAGAATATTATACTGGGAAACAATATGGGCAACTTCTTCCTGGT
>JACNJZ010000148.1 GCA_014382295.1 Candidatus Desulfobia pelagia
TTTTCAAGGTTGGCCTGCAGCTTTTTCTGGCCGGATGGTTCAGCGTCATTGATGAGATTGTCAACAGGGGTAATAAGGTGATGGTGGATCTCAAGTTTTTTGATATCCCGGAGACCGTCAAACTGGCAGTGGAGCAGTTGCAGAACAGGAATATCACCTTTGCAACAGTACATGGCAATGATTCCATTGTAGAAGCAGCTGCCGAGGCAAAGGGTGATGTGCAGATTCTTGCTGTTACCGTACTGACCAGTTTCGGTGAAAATGATATGAGAGAAATGGGCTTCACCGGCAGTGTTGAGGATCTTGTCATGATGCGGTGCCGGAGAGCTCTTGCCCTCGGTTGTGACGGCGTTGTCTCTTCAGCTCTTGAGGCGTCGAAACTGCGGGGGGAGTTTGGTGATAATTTCCTGGTGGTTACTCCGGGGATTAGGCCGGGAGCCAACATCGAAACCCGTGAGGATGACCAGGTAAGGGTTGCCACCGCAAAGCAGGCAATCATCAATGGGGCAGATCACGTTGTTGTCGGCAGGCCCATAAGAAATGCTTCGGACCCAATAGCTCTTATCCGGTCTCTGCAGGAGGAAATTGCTGAAGGATTAGCTTTGAAAAAAGGGTGAGGGGAATTGTGTGAAAACTCCATAACCAAAGGGACTTGATCTATGACTTCTACTGACAAAAAACAGAAGATTCTATTCCTGGGTTCGAAGGTAAAGATCAGAAACCTTCCTATCAAGGAGGTCAGCCTGATCGAAGAAGGAAATCTGCCGGCCTATGGCTATAATCCCGGCGATTTTGTTGAGTTGATGGCCGGCAAGGTCGGTGTGGAAAATGGCAGGCTTGATCAATGTCAGACCTGGCTTGCCTCCTACCTTACCACAGCGAATATGAGCCCCAAGGTGACCACTGTCACCTATGGTGAACAGAAGGATATCTTCCAGGTTTTCAGAAAACGCCAGCACCCTGAGATTGATAAGGATCACGGCTGGTTCATGGTGCACCAGATTCTTCCCTATTCCGGGCGAGGCCAGGATGAAAAGGCCCTGGTGATTGACGACAGTAATCGTGACACGATGAGTGGTCATGCCGGTATTATCATAATAGATGATGGAGGACGTCCTCCCGAGTTAGCGGAGGAGATGAAAAAGCTCAACCCCGGCGCCTGGGTTATTGCCATGGGAATAAGTGTGGCGCACTGGGCCGGGTGGGCTAAGAGTTTTGGTGAAAATTTTGTACTTTTCGGCCGCCTGGCAGATCTGGAAACAACACGAATGGAGATGGACAGCTCCGTTGTCTGGGAGTCGATCGTTGCCATGACATTAAGGGCTCTCAGGTCGCCAGAGGTTGGTATCTGGGATCAGGGTTCCGGACGTTTCCGTTGTCACGTTATGATTGAAATGTTTCCCCATGGCATACTGAATGTTACACCTACCGCCGTGTATTTCAGGCACAGAGAAGGAAGTCTTCCTGAAAAAAGTTCTCCACGCCAGAAAGGGTCGGTCCCTGCATATGACACATTGGCCACTGCCATGCTTGCCATGGATTTTCTTCGAATGGGCAAGGTGCTTAGTGATCGCTGTTATTACTGTGATTTCTCCAAGAGGGCCCTGCTGCACTGGCAGCTCCTCTACGAAAAAGGTTATTATTTCAGTGAAACCCTGGAATTTCCGAATCTTGATTTTTCTTCAACCTATCCAAATGGGGCGGCCTGTTCATTCCTGTATAATGATGATCCGTTTTTCATCGAGCTCCCGGTGGCCTCGGCTGAATTTGACAAAAGCCTGGAAACAGTATCGAGTCAGGTCTGGGATACAACGAAGCGAGCAGCTCTCAGATCTTTTTTTGATCAGAGCGCCTTTCTGAGGCCGAGTTATGTGATTCGCGGTCATGCTCCAGGGTATATGCGGATCATTATGGAAGTGCTCCATGACTTGAAGGAGGAGGTGAGCCGCAAATCAGGTTTTGACAATTTGCGGATATTTAACGTCGGTCATCTTCGCACCACTGACCCGGCAGAGATTGGGCCGGTTCTTGTACTGCAGACGGTGATGGATTCCTATGTGTCAAAGGAAACTTTTCAGCGGCCGCTCTGTCTCGGAGTCTTTGGACCCCCCGGGTCCGGTAAATCTTTTGCAGTAAAAGAGGTCGCCAGGGTTGTGGGGCGAAAATTCGATGACGACCCCTTTGATTTCTTTGAATTTAATCTCACCCAGTTTGCCCAGCCGGATGAAATCAATTCGGCCATTGACCTTATCCGTGCTTCGGTTGCCAAGGGAAAGGTGCCGATTACTTTCTGGGACGAGTTTGACTGCCGCTATGACGGACATGAATTCGGTTACCTGCGGTATTTCCTTCCCTCCATGCAGGATGGTGTAACCTATGTTCATGGCATTCCGTACTATATCGGCCGGGCTATTTTTGTTTTTGCCGGCGGCGTCAAGTCGAGCTGGGAAGGCATGGAGGAAATGCTGACCAAGGCAACTCCCCAGGAACTGCAGCTTGCCAAGACTTTGAAAATCCCGGATTTCATGAGCCGGCTGCGGGTGGTGCTTGATATAGATGGTATCGATATAGAAGATGAATTGCTGCGGGATTCTGCATCGCAGATCGAGCTTGAGGAGTTGCGCAGGATTCTCCTGAAGCGGGCTTTTATCATCGCTCACCAGATGGACACCCATTGGAAGAAAACGGCCAGAAAAACATCAGGTCTTCTTCTCCGCCTGCTTATTGCCCAGTATAAATTCGGTGCCCGTTCCATTGAAGCAGTGATCGAAGCGAGCCGTGTTACCGACCGGTTGGTATATGGTTTGCCTGAATTAATAGGGCCCTCTGGGGCTCGTATTCATGCCCAATGGCGAACAGAGCTCGAAAGACGGGTCGATCAGGTTCGCAAACAGGAAGGGATGCGTTCCATCTGGTAGGCGAGGGGGTGAAAACAAGATAATTGTTGATCGATCGAGCTTTTTGCGGTATAGAGTTCTCTTTCTTTCACATTGTGCACCAGTAGCTCAGCTGGATAGAGTATCGGACTACGAATCCGAGGGTCGCAGGTTCGAATCCTGCCTGGTGTACCAGATTACAAAGGTTTCAAATTGAATGAAGCCTGCAACAAATATAAGCGTTTGCGACGTCGTTCGTAGTGTAGAACGACAATCCTGCCTGGTGTACCAGTAATTTCCAAGCCTTTATCTCAAATTGAGTTAGAGGCTTTTTTTGTTTTTTCTGGTCGTTCTATGGAATGAGGGGATTTTCCCAGATTTCAATAGTGCTTTTGCGGCTTATCACTTAAGCGACCATTCTACCTTTCTACTTTCTACCCATACACCCCACTTTGTAATTTTCCTTGCAAATTATTGCCTTCAATAGAATATTGTATTTATACGTAGACGGGTGAGGCAATCATGTTTGGAAATATGTTCACTCTTGATCTGGAGCCGATTCTCCCATTTTTCAGGACAGCTACTCTTTTTTTTAGCAGAGGTAAAGAATGACTATTTGCGGCGTTGAAATGTCTGGTTCCGAGGTAAAGTTAGTTCTTCTTCAGGGAACAAAGGCATCTTTTAACCATATAGATATTGAGCCAAGAAAAATAAAGCTTATTGACGATGAAAACCCCAATGCGGTTAAAACCTTCCGTGATTCAATATTTGCTTTTTTTAAAGAAAATCAGGTTGCCCTGGTGGTCATAAAAAAACGAGGGAAAAAGGGTCAGTTTTCGGGTGGCCCGATCGGCTTCAAATTAGAAGGAATAATCCAATTATACGAAGAATGCCCTGTTACTTTGCTGGCACCACAAACAATTTCGGCTGCACAAAAAAAACATTCACCGGAAAAACCAGAAAATTTAAAAATTTATCAATACCCTGCCTTTGAAACTGCTTTTAGTACATTGACATGAAAGAACCAAATTCCAATTTAATATGAAAAGCACATGGGTAAATAGATAATGATAACTGGAGAAATAAAAAGCCTGGTAGGAGATCATCTTTGGAAGAAATGTACGTAATTCACGAAGAACCCGAATTTGTCGTGGTCGTAAAGTCAAGTGGGCTGCTCTCTGTTCCTGGACGTGGTCCGGAAAACCTGGATTGTGTCAGCGAGCGGGTGAAAGCACGGTATCCGGGCTGCATCGAACAGCCCTCAGTTCACCGCCTTGATATGGACACTTCGGGGTTGTTGGTGGTCGCTCGTACCAAAGAGGCACATCGTAACATCTCTATTCAGTTTCAAGAGAGTGAGGTAAAGAAACGCTATATCGCCATTCTTGACGGCGAATTAGATGGCGAGGAGGGTATTGTCGAACTTCCTTTCCGCCTCGATATTGACAATAGGCCTCATCAAATTTATGATCCGGTTCACGGAAAGGTGGGAATTACCCACTGGAAAAAACTCCTGGTAAAAGATGGCAAAACACGAATCGAGTTTAAACCTATAACCGGAAGAACACATCAGCTCAGGGTTCACTCCGCTTCCGAACACGGTCTCGGAATTCCTATTGTCGGCGATCCGCTCTACGGAACTGGAACTGGCCCGGGATTGCTGAAGCTACATGCCTGCTATCTTTCCTTTGCTCACCCAAGGACTGGTGAGAGTCTCGAATTTAACTCGGAACCTCTGTTCTAAATATTTTTGCCGGATCATGTTGTTGCCATGAAAAATATTACCGATATAGACCACTTGATTACTGCACTTCCCAAAGACGCGACCTGCTACGGGTATTGTACAGCTTGTGATGAGGTTCATTATCTGACAGAGGGAAACAGCCGCAAATATGCTCTGGAGCTGATGGCAGAACTCGAGCAGAACAAACGGATTGACTTTCACACCCCAGATCCGGAGCCAACATTCTCCACAGACTGCCTCTGGGAAAAAAGAGGCGGACAGATGTTTGGTGTGTTGGAATGTGTCGATGCCGATGGAAATACCGTAGTGCTTCGTGCATTTTCCGGACAGTTCAACACACGCTGGCAAGCAGAGGGCTGGGTTCCACCGACTTTTGACCTGGATGGATACTACCAGATTCTGCCAAAAATTGAGTCGTCGGTCCATCAAATGACCGACGATATTGAGTCTTGCAAACAAAAAGCAGACCAGTGTAAACTGAAGTTCGAAGAAGCCATGCGTTCTGGTGGTCGTGCGGCACAGAAAGGTTGCCGCAGGCAGATGCGAGAGGCATTTAAAGCGCTCGAGCTTTCAAAGAAAAACCGGAGAACATATTCCCAATCCATGATGTTTGTCTTTCAGGATCTATATCAACTCCAAAATTTCAAAGGTGATCAGCATTCGATCCTGAATGTCTTTTATGAAGACCGGGGAATTCCCACCGGATCCGGCGACTGCTGTGCCCCAAAACTCCTCCACGCCGCCGCTCAAAACGGGCTGACGCCTCTCGGACTGACCGAGTTCTACTTTGGCAAGGAAAATAAATCTTCTACAAAGTACCACAAAAAATTCTATCTCGGCTGCAAAAACAAATGCCAACCAATTCTAGGCTACATGCTTTGCGGCCTTTGAGTGATCAAGATTTTCTTTGTGCAAATCTAGATGTTTTGGAAATATCTTTAGTGCGGCCGGGCAAGGTCGTGTAGTCCAGCGGGTGTGAATCCCGTCCCGGAAGGTAGGCCAACCACCGGGTAGCGAGTCCTTGGAGGCTTTATGGTAACATAAAGTTTTAAGCGTAGGATAGCGAGCAGACAGGCCGTAAGCCGAAAGGTTGAAGGGATTGAGCCCCGTAATTTTCCTAGTCGGAAGGACGACATTCTTTAACAGATGGAAGTCAAAACAGTCATCAACGTTAAAGGCAAGCTGATGGCTGCTTCCCGGGGTCGGTGACCATGGCATGTTTGACATAGTGATTACACGGCAACCCGGGAGGCCCTGTGTTTCTTTCGGAGTATCGAGAGTATGCCGGACAACTGAAGAGGGAGAAAGGCAAATGAGACACAGGGAGTCGGATAGCTTCGTAGTACCGAAGAAGGCGGGTAATGCTGCTGGAGGACAGGAGGCTACACATGGGAGCGTGGTGTGAGGAAACACTGGCCGTTCACAGAAGCGGGGAACCAGTGGAAACGAAATTGCACCGCATAGCAGAGAAGGCCCGCAAGGAGCCTGGATTTAAGTTCACCAGTTTATACCATCTGATGAACAAGGATCTGTTGCGGGGATGCTTTCAGCGGTTGCGGAAAGATGCAGCTGCTGGCATCGACAAAATGACCAAGGATATATACGGCGCAAATCTGGAGACTAATCTAGCCAGTCTGGTAGAAAGGTTGCATCGGATGGCGTATATTCCTCAAGCTGTCAGACGGAAGTATATCCCGAAGGCTGGCAGTGCCAGAGGACGTCCCTTGGGAATACCGAGCTTTGAAGACAAACTTGTCCAAGCAGGTCTTGTCCGGATACTGGAATCGGTATATGAGCAGGATTTTATAGAAGATTCATACGGATTCCGGCCTGCCCGAAA
>JACNJZ010000175.1 GCA_014382295.1 Candidatus Desulfobia pelagia
CACCATAGAACGTCTGACTGAGCTTGCAAGGCCATCTCAGGCCATTATTCAGGAACAGTATGTCGATCAGGAAACACTCAAGCTCTCCGCTGAGAAAAATATCAGTATAGTTGCTGCAAAACAAATTGTTCTCTCCCGGCAAAACCGTGTTCTGACTGATAATGATTTACTCTATTTTTCTCACCTGAATGGCAAAGCTGTTACTGTTGCTGATGTGCTGAATGCTCCTGCCAGCTACGATAAAAAACCTTTGGCAGACCCACTCGAACCAGAATACAACGGCAGCATGACCACCGCCATGTTCTATTGGAACAATGGCAAACCTAGTATCCACTCTTTCGCGCATGGCAAATATACGTATCACTTCAAGAAGTTTGAAAGTCAGTATAGGGGGAATAATGGCGCCAACTCTCCTTTCCCACAAAAAACAATAGATGAACTTAATAACATGAACAAGGAATTTGCTTCATGTTTACTGGGTGGGAAGTACAGGATAATTAAAGAATCATATGATCATTCACAAGGGCAACACACTATAGATTTCATGGAATTCACATCTTTCAAAAACTTCTTTTCGAATAAAAAAGTATTGATTCAGGATGGGGATAGCACGAAAGCTGTATCTATCGCCAAGGTATGGCAACAATGGGAAGGACGTAGGACTTATGATAATGTCGTTTTTTTCCCGGGTAACAACGCCCCGAAACATTCCTATAACCTCTTCCGTGGCTTCCCGTTAAAGCCTAAAAAAGGTGACTGGTCGCTCATGGAGGACCATTTAAGGACTATTATTTGTGCCGGTGACTCTGATTTATATGATTACTTAATTAGCTGGATGGCCAGGACAGTTCAAGACCCTGGTGGAAAGAAACCTGGTGTCGCCATTGTGATGAAAGGCGGCAAGGGTGTAGGAAAGGGAGTATTTGCTAATTATTTTGGGAAAATATTCGGTGAAGCCTTCCTGCCAATATCGACTTCAAAAGGGTTTACAGGTAATTTTAATGCCCATTTAAGTAAATGTCTTATGGTTTTCTTGGATGAAGCTGTCTGGGGTGGTGATAAGCCGGCAGAGGGCCAGCTCAAGGCATTAATAACAGAGCCCACCATGTTGTTTGAGGCAAAAGGCATCGATAGCATGGCATTACAGAGTTTTATCAATGTTATTATGGCCTCCAATGAAGATTGGGTATGCCCAGCTACAGTTGATGAGAGGAGATTCTGTGTCTTATCTCCATCATCTGCTCGACAAGGTGACACAGCATATTTTGATAACTTATGTGATCAGATGGATAATGGCGGAGTTGAAGCTATGTATCACGATTTATTACAACAGCCGTATGATATGAGCACATTAAGAAAAGCCCCTCACACAGTAGGGCTGATAGAGCAAGTGACTCAATCGTTACCTTCAGTATTACAATTTTGGCATTTTGCCTTATCCAGGGGCTTCTTGTTATCTCACAGAGATACAGGGACACCGGTTAAAGCATATGGCGGTAATGCTTCGGATGATTGGCCTGATAAAGCATGGAAGTATGAAGTTTATAACGAATATAGAAATAATTTTTGTAAAGGTGAAAGGAACATTAAATCAGACAAGGCCTTTTGGACTGAAACATGGAAATTCTGGGTAAATGGTAAAGCTGGACAAACAAGACCACAATTCCCAGGCAGTAGCAGAAAATATTTACTTGAAATTGATACCTGCGAGTCAATGCAAGACGCTTTCACTAAATATACTGGAATTCAATTTTAAAAGCTCGTGATCATAGTCTGGACACACACCTATTGCCTACCCTGTCAGCCAGAACACCCGCTATCACAGGGCTGGTCACAGTGGACAGGGTCGGCAGGGATGTTTTAATCAAAATTGCTCCAACAAAAGCGAACGTAAAAATAACAAATTCATACAGGATAGGACAGGTGGTCATAGTATAATATTATAAATTAATAAAAGAGTATGACCACTGTGACCACAATGACCCGCATAGTAATAGCAAGGGTTTCAGCCGGTCACAGTTAAACGAAATGTCATAGTCAGTTATGACCAACAGAATAAGAAAGCATTCATGGGTGTTAACCTTTTCCCCATCATTATAATTTACATGGTTCGGATCAATACCGCCTGACAGGTGCTCAACTTATTTAGGTAAAATGAAAGGCCAGAGATAATTCTCCAGCCTTTTTGAAATTTAAGATGTATTAAAGATCTAATAACCCGAGGGTAGTTGAATGAAATCAGATATTCGATGTGGCAATATTAACGTCTCATCTCAATTTCTCAAGCCTGCCGTAGAGCACCAAGCCCTTCCGAGCATGACTACGGTTTAAGCAAACTGCCCCCCTGAACTCTGCATACCGTACCATCCTCAGATTGCTCTGTTCCACTCAACTTAAGGCAGACTCAATGCCTTTTCTTAATTCAGCCAGATCAAATGGTTTGGCAACAGCAGCACAAAATCCATATTCCCGGTAACCGGCCATCACCGGATCGTTTGAGTAGCCGCTGGCAACAATGATTTTAGCCCGTGGATCAACCTGAAGAAGTTTCTTGGCCGCCTCCTGACCTCCCATCCCGCCGGGGATGGTTAAATCCATGATCACCAGATCAACAGGCATCCCGCTATCCTGCAATTTCTGATACTCATTGATGGCCTGCTCGCCATCTGCAACGAGAACTGCTTCATGGCCAAGAATGTCGAGCAGCCCTTGGGTCACTTCTCGTATCATTTTATCATCATCCATTACCATAATCCTTGCCGCTCTCACTGCTGAACCTGTTTGCCGTACTTTAGGTGCTATGGTCTCGGTGGACGATACAGCCGGCAAGTAAATGGTAAAGGTTGTGCCCTTGCCGGGGCTTGACTGCACTGAAATATGCCCATCGTGCTTGTTGATGATCGAATGACAGACTGCCAGCCCGAGCCCGCTGCCTTGCTGCTTGGTGGTGTAGTAGGGATCAAATATTTTATCTATGATTTCTTTGGGGATACCTATACCCGTATCCTGAATCCTGATGCAGACAAACTTTCCATCATGAATACTCAGGAGCGACTCGGCTGCTGCATCTTCTATATTGCTGCAATTGATTTGTATCTTGCCCCCCTCCGGCATGGCTTGCTTTGCATTGATGATAAGATTCTTTATAACCTGGCCGATCTGACCACTGTCCGCATTAACCATCCACATATCGTCTGGAGAGTTGTATTCACATCCAACATTGGAACCATGCAGGACAAAGTCGGCTGACTCCTGAATAATTCCGTTTATGGATGTTTTTTCTTTGATCGGATCTCCGCCCTTGGAAAAGGTCAACAATTGTTGGGTGAGTTTTGCCGCTCTAAGGGTTGCTTTTTGGGCTGAAGAGAGAAGAGAGGTTACTTTGTCATCTTTGACACGAAGTGAGGCAAGTTTAATATTGCCTAAAATGGCAGCAAGAATATTGTTGAAATCGTGGGCAATACCGCCGGCAAGGACTCCAACTGATTCGAGTTTCCTTACCTTTAACTGTTCCTCCTCAATTCTGCGCTCATTGGTAACGTCACGAAAAACAATTACGACACCAGTAATCTTGCTTTCGGCATCTCTGATTGGGGCCCCGCTATCGGCAATGCTTATCTGAGCACCATTCTTAGTAATGAGGGCTGTATGATTAGCAAGGCCAACAATTCTACCGAACTCCAATACTCTGGAAACTGGACTTGCACATTTCTGACCTGTCCTTTCATTGATTATGTTGAATACTTCATGGGAAGGTTTGCCTTGAGCTTCTTCATTACTCCAGCCCGTGAGTTGTTCAGCAACCTTATTGATGAAAACAATTTTGCCTTCAATATCCGTGGTGATCACTCCATCGCCTATAGAACGTAAGGTCACGGTGAGACGCTCCCTTTCATTGGTCAGGTCATGTTCCGCCTGGATCCGCACAACGATTTCCTCATGCAGTTTCCTTGTTTGGCTGTCGATATTTTGTGTCATGCTATTTAAGGCACGAGATACAACCTGAAATTCAGTGGCCGCAGTTGGATCTTCCTGGATCCGGTAGGAAATATCATTTTGAATCCTCTCCGTTTCCATGACGATTCCATTAACTGAACGGATAATCTCACGGCTCCTGAGAAAAATGAGAATGACCAACAGAACAACAAAGAAAAAAGAACCACGTTCCATGAGAACAATTTGTTTTTTCAGGCTATCCCGTTTTTCCTGTATCTGTTTTTCAACCCATGATAAGGCGGTTGCCACCTCTTTATGATTCCCCTGTAAATCTTCCCATAACGCCCGGCTCTCTATTTCTAAATCAATAAGTGTGACAAATAATTGTTCAAAAGTTCTACCGCTTTCAAGAAGTTCTTCAACCAGGAGACCATCCTGGGCATCAAGGGAATAGTCTTCAAAGGCATTTATCGCCTTGAAAAAGGAATCTACATTTTGCCTGAAATCCGCCTGGAATTGTATGGGGTCCGAGGTTGTGCCAAGAGAATAAAAACTTACTGGAAGAACGGCCAAATGCTGTTGAAGGGCCACGGTTTGCTTGATAATATCGAGTAGCGGAGCTGAGTCTGTCGCGCTCTTGCTGAACGGTTTATCGTCCGGATCCGATACCTGTCGCACCTTGTTGTGGTTGAGCAAATTTTTCAATGTGGTGATGTGATGTTCATGAATATAGCTGACACTGGTTGTTAATTCGCTCAGGAGATGGCTGACATCAGCCTTAATCTGAAAGGTGGTGTCTTTATTGTGGGACAGTTTGGAGAGGAAACCGACCCTTTTCTCAATAAGATCGGTTTTCTTTCCGTGGCATTCAAGACAGGAACGGTCAAGCTGCTCATGTTGCTCCGTCAAATAGCCAAGGCCGCCGGGCTTTTCAAGAGAACGCATTTCCTGCGAGATGTGATAGGATAACTTCTTGTCCAGCTCTACCACACGGGAATATGTCTGATCCAATCCACTGACTTTTTTATGCGCCAGGAAAATACCCGACATGAGAGCAAGGATGACTGCGAGAAGCGTTAATATCAGGTACAATTTTACACGAATACTTTGGAAAAACATGGCATCCTCGAATTATTGCAGGGGAGTAGTCGCTATTTTTTCAACTGGATAATCGGCCTTAAGCCAAGCCCGCATACCAAATTGAAGCCCCTTAATATTAGAATAACCGAACTTGCTCAAATAGCGCATCAGGTAGAGATCCCTGTTTCCGGTTTCACAGATCGTCACGACCATCCCGGTTTTGGGTACTGAATTAATCAGAGTCGGATTGTCTATGAAATCATCGAGCACAGTTGTTATTGTTCGGCAGTTTGTTTGTATCCTGTATTTATCGCCACCTTTTTTCTCGGATACTATAAGAGAAGAACGAAAGTCAATAATGGTGAGCAAGGGGTTGCCGGCCTTGTCAACACACCCTCCGGCATCAGTTTCGGCAATTTTCTCCCGCAGTTCAGCGGCACTGATAAAAGTACCGTTATAGGCAGGCAAAGGATCAATTGATTCCACAGGCAGGCCTGAATCTATCCAATCTCTTAACCCACCGTTATAAATATTGATATTTGTAAATCCCATTTTTTTGATGGCAACTGCCATCTTGTAGGCGAATACTCACCTGTAGCCCATTCAGTAGGTGACAATCAGCTTCTCTTTATCCTGGCCAAGCTTATGGGCATGTGCATCTATCCTGCCAAGCGGGATATTGATTGACCCGGGTAGAGATGTATCTCTGTAAATCATCTCATCAAGAGTATTTACCAGAAGAAAATCCGTTTTCCCGGCTATCCTGTCTGCCAGCATTTGCTGCATCTCCTCGGTGCTGACAACAGTAAAGCGCTCAAGCGCGTATGAATTATGAGCGAAAACGCAGAGTATAATTCCGGCAAGGACAAGTAACTTTTTCATTTCAGTCTCCTTTTAAAGATTGATGGTCTCGTAAAAAGTACAAATTACTATAATGTCATTTCGACCATCGGGAGAAATCTTAATAGTATCCACTTGTTGAGTAGTAAGATTTCTCGCTGTCGCTCGAAATGACATCTGATAATCTGCTCTTCCCTTTGTCATTCCGAACGCATGTGAGGAATCTTCAACGATGTGGGTAAAGATCTCTCCCTGCAGTCGAGATGACAGTCGCCAAGCATAGGATGACAGACTTTTCTGAGTTTTTGCGAGATTGTCAAGATTATGTAACCAAAAGGCATATGTTCAAACCAGTAGTAGTCTCAACTGGGTGCTTGACTCGTGCACCTTTTTTTAATTCCATTTGATATCCCTTAGCGCAGAACGTTAATAAGATCCGGAAACTTGATATCTCCAGCATACAGTGTTTTTAGATCCATTGGCAACCTTAACCGCTTCAAAAGCATCGTAGGTTTAGCTTATTCCTGATATTTTCAAGTCTACCTCAGAGTATACGTACCAAAAACCTTGTTAAAC
>JACNJZ010000178.1 GCA_014382295.1 Candidatus Desulfobia pelagia
CAGAGATTGGGTGAGATAAGCGCAGACTTCGAAAGACAATTTTTCAAGGTAGCCTTATGCTATTTCCATGGTTTCAAATTCTAACTCATAAATTATTGTCCACATTATGATTGAACCATCATTACATCCGGACAGGAACATGTGCGACGAAGGCCCATAATTCAAACTGCACACCCCGTCTCCCCTGGCATCCAACACAGCGGAACATTCTCCTGTCTGTATATTCCACAATCTGACCGCGTCATCTTCGCAACCCGTTACAATTGTCTGTTCATCTGCCAAAGCAAGGACAGCGGAAACAGGCTCCTCATGTCCTGCAAAAGTCTGTATGCACGTCCCATCAAGCCCCCATACTTTAACAAGGCGGTCCGCACTGCAGGATACTACCCATTGCCCCCCGGGAGAGACAGACAAAGACGATACAGGCCTACCGTGAGCTTCAATCGTTCTGACAAGGTCTCCACTCTTCCAATCCGCAAAACGAAGGCTGCCGTCTTTACTCCCTGCGACAAACTGGCTGTCAGCCAGAACCCGCAGACACTGTATGCCGGCATCTCCGTCCTCAACAATGTCTAGCTCCAGAACATCACGGGATTCACACTCCATGCGCTTTACCCGGCCATCATCATACCCTGCCAGAATAAACCTGCCGTCCGGGGTGAAACTCAACGCCCTGGCAACGCTGGAGCCTGAGGAATCTTCGTACAAAAGCGATTGCGTATCATTTTTGAATGAGTAAATAACAATGCTGCCGTCATCCAGGCCAATGGCGAGCCGGTTCCCTTTTGGACTTGCGGCCAGGACAGATATATTTGTCGGAAGCCGAGTGAGTTTCTCCTCTGTTTTCCTGGCTCCTATCTTCCTGCCCACAATATGACAATCATTGCTTGCCGCAGAGTAAATTGTACTTTTTCCAGGAAGAATAATCAGCAAATCTGCCCCACTTTTCTTCCCCCGCTGGATTGTTATTCTTTGTGCTGTACTTATCCCCTTTTTTTGACCTTCTGGCAAAAGCTGCTCATAAATCTTGAAATAAAATTTTTCCTTCTTGAAATCTTCGTGTTTCCAACTTGTCATCAAGGTTTCATAACACTCGGGGAAGTTTCTCCTTTGCAGAAGTGTAATAATATTATTCTGCACAGAGCGACGAAGTTGAGCGCCCCTGAACACCTCCATGGGTGTTTTGGAAAGACAGAGGCGAAGCTCCAAATTTTTATTTCTGACAGGCCGGTGTATTGTCTTGCTCTGACTTAAATATTCTCGAATTTCTTTTTCCAGATCATCAAAAAGTGTTGAATCCGGAAACCGTTTCCTGGT
This sequence comes from Candidatus Desulfobia pelagia, assembly GCA_014382295.1. Classification (GTDB taxonomy): domain Bacteria; phylum Desulfobacterota; class Desulfobulbia; order Desulfobulbales; family SURF-16; genus Desulfobia; species Desulfobia pelagia. The sequence continues at coordinate 1,318 of JACNJZ010000178.1, forward strand.
TGTCTCAATTCTTCGAAGAATACGGTCCGGGTTCTCAGATGATCTTCGCCACTTTAAAGTCAAAAGGTTGAAAAGGGCCTCCGGAAGCCTGTCATTAATCTCCAGAGTCTGGGAAAGGCAGACTGCCGCCTGAGATATCTTGCCAAGTTCAGCAAGAGACACCGCCCTATTATTTAAACTTTCCGCCCTCAGATCAATATGCCCCATAATGGCATAAGGGCAGGCGACACCAAACAAATCAAGATAGACATTATTCAGTGCCTCTTTGAAGGAGGCAAAATCCTGATATCTGTCAGCAGGATCATGTGCGACACTTTTTTTCAGAATGTCTGTCAACTCTGGAGACAGAATAATCCTTGAATCTGCAGGAGTCGGTTCAGGGCATATCCCTTCTGTATTTTTCTTGTAAGGTCTTTTCCCGCAAAACATTCGCCAGAGACACAGACCAAAAGAAAAAATATCGGTTCGCGTATCAACTTTGTGTGTATTGCGAAGCTGTTCCGGAGAGGCATAATTAGGCGTTCCAATGAAACCTGCATTTCCATCAGCACTACGCTTTTTAGCAGAAGATGGAGATGTGTCGACCGGCTCGGCCTCATTCACAGTTTGCAGGATACCGAAATCACTGATTTTAAGCAGTCCATCCCGGGTGATAAGAATGTTATGGGGTTTTATATCTCGATGGATTATCCCCATGGAGTGGGTATACTCCATCCCGTTACAGAACTGGATGGCAAGGGTCAGCGCTGTGCGCATATCATTGCAGCGCCCTTCCTGTATCCATTCTTCCAGTGTTCCGCCGTTTACATATTCTATATAAATATGGGGAATATTATCGATGGAAAGGACGTAATAGCAGGCGGCAATATTAGGATGCAGACCTAACCTTACCCAGCCGTCTGCCTCCCGGATAATCCTCTGAATTCCTTCTTCGTCAGCCAGAGCTTCCTTTCTGGGGGCCTTGATAGCCATTTTCACCCCCCACCCCAGATGGGTTGCGATGTAAACCTTGCCCATGGCTCCGGAGAAAACCTGTTCTACCCTGTACCGATCCTGGATGACATCTCCAGGTTTCCAACCGCTCTCATCTTCCTCGTCACACTCAGCCGATGAAAGCACAACCGTAGCATCACCATCGTCGTCTGCAGGCTGGCCTGACTTGTTTTTTTGCCCTGTAGTACTCCTCCTGAAAAAACGAGTGAGCATGAATTTCCTTATTGTAAAAACATATGCTTATTAAAGGTACCTTAAGAGAAAAAATGCCCGCTATTCAAAAAGAATCTGCACCTTTTTTATTTCGATGAGGTCTCCCTTGCGGAGAAGATGCTCCCTCTTGACCTTGAAACTGTTCAGCCTCGTTCCAACCCAGCTTCGCTGCGGAACAATATAAAAATGCTGCTCACGTTTAATGATGTAACACTGGGCCCGTGCGACCAGGAAACCCGTGACCAGAAGATCACTGCTTGGATCTTTGCCTATCTTGATACTATTGCGCCTATCCAGGGAAATTTCCCTGGGGGATGCCGTCCCCTGCACTACCAAAAGCCTGTGAACAGGTTTTTCTTCTGCCTTCGAAGCCGGGCGTGCCAAAGGTTTTTTGGGGCGGACAAAAACGGTTTCATCCCCGTAATCAAGGGCAGTACTCTGCGCTTCCAGAGGAGCTTTCTTTTCAGTCCCGGTGGGCAACAGGTGGAATTTGCCAATTTCAATGGTATCGCCTTCAAAAAGCTGAACAAGGGCATCTATCTTCCTGCCGTTTACCATTGTTCCATTGAGGCTGCCGAGATCTTCTATGTAATAGGTATCATTTTTCAGGATCAGGGCGGTATGTTCCCTTGATATTGCCGTGTTATCCACAACCACACTGGCCTCTCCCCCCCTGCCAATGATCTTCCGATCACCATTATCAATGGAAAACTGCTTCACAATTTTATCATTAAGTCGTACTGTCCAAACCGGCATAACTCTCTCCCCGAGAACTGGCATCCACTCAAAACTTAATTACTTTTTTCAAGTGGCTTTGATATGTTTCAAACACCTAATTCTTATTCCAAATTGGCAATTGAGCCTTTCTTTAAGATGGCTCTAAGAAAAGGGTATCAAATTTAATTCAATGTGTTAAGTTTTATGTCTACGATATTGTAAGAAAATTTAAGAAAAATAATATTTTCCTGCAGGACCCTGCAAAACACTCTTCCGTCTATTCCTTAAAACATGCTATATAATCACAATACATTCGGAGAAACAGCGCGATCTATCGGCCCACGCCGAAGAACTACCGCCCTTATCCCACAACAGCTAGACCCCAAGGATGAATCCCCATGCTAGAACTGAGATTTATACGAGAAAACATAGAGTTAGTAAAAAAAAATATAACCCGAAGAGGAATCAAAAATTCCAAAATTGATTCCTTTATAGACATAGATGAGAAACGCAGAGAACATCTTTCCGAAGTGGAAAGCCTGCGCAATAAAAGAAAAACTGTTTCCCAGGAAATCGCCATCCTCAAAAAAAACAAAGGAGATGCGAACAATCTCATAGAAGAGATGACCATCGTCAGTGCGCGAATCAAGGATCTGGAAAGCAGCCTCTCTGGCATTGAAGAAGGATTAAATAACATCGTCATGGAAACCCCCAACCTCTGCCATGATTCTGTTCCTTCCGGCAATGACGACAGCGACAATGTGGAAATCAGAAAATGGGGAAACGTCCCGGACTTTTCATTCGCCCCAAAGGCCCACTGGGAGCTGGGTGAAGATGCAGGAACTCTTGATTTTAAAAGGGCGGCCAAGCTCTCCGGTGCCCGATTTGTCCTGCTCAAAGGCTTTGCGTCCCGCCTGGAACGTGCCTTGATTAATTTTATGCTGGACCTTCACACCCAGAAGCACGGATACACCGAAGTCCTACCTCCTTTTCTGGTGAACGCAGCCTCCATGACGGCTACGGGGCAGCTTCCTAAATTTGAAGAAGACCTGTTTAAAGCAAAGGGCTGGGATCTGTATCTCATCCCCACAGCTGAGGTTCCTGTTACCAATATTCACCGGGATGAAACCCTTTCTCCCGAAGAACTGCCGATCAAGTATTGTTCGTACACCCCCTGTTTCCGTTCAGAGGCCGGCTCATACGGCAGAGACACCAAAGGATTAATTCGCCAGCACCAGTTCGACAAAGTGGAACTGGTCAAATTCACTGCACCAGAGACATCAAATGATGAACTGGAATCCCTACTGGCTGATGCAGAAGAAGTCCTCCAGCTCCTCGAACTGCCCTATCGGGTCGTAGTCCTCTGCTCTGGAGATCTCGGTTTTTCCGCAACAAAAACCTACGATATAGAAGTGTGGATGCCGGCCCAGAACACCTACCGGGAGATTTCCTCCTGCAGCAACTTCCTGGACTTCCAGGCCCGTCGTGGCAGAATTCGCTACCGCCCAAAAGGGGAAAAGAAAAGCGCCCTGGTCCACACCCTCAACGGCAGTGGACTGGCCGTAGGCCGAACCCTGGCAGCAATCTTCGAGAACTGCCAGCAGGAAGACGGCTCCATAAAACTGCCGAAAGTGCTGGAGCCGTATTTCGAGACACGATTTAGGCCTTAATAGCATTTGTTTTAAAGTCTCTCACAGAGACAGTAGAGTTCACAAAGTTTTTTCCTCAGGACTCTTGAGAGATCTGCAAGATATCACCTTCATATTAAGGATATTCTATGAAGAGATAAAAACAGTATTTTCAGATGTTCTGTCTCCCAATATGAAAGCCTGTAACGTGAGAAGTCAACTATGACGAATATCAAAAAAGATATCCGCTGGAAGCAACGATTTGCCAATTACCAAAAAACCTTGTCGCAGCTACAGAAATTTATCGACAAAGGAGAGTTGTCTGAGCTTGAAAAGCAAGGACTTATAAAGGCTTTTGAATACACATACGAGCTGGCCTGGACTACACTTAAAGATTTTCTGGAATATAGCGGACAAGTGGATATTTATGGTTCGAGGGATGCGATTCGAAACTCTTTTGAATTAGGTTTAGTTGATAATGGAGAAAGCTGGATGGATATGCTTGTGAGTAGAAATAAAACATCTCACACATATAATGAAGAAACCGCCAATGAGATATGTAGTAGTGTAGTGAATGTCTATTACGGGCTTTTTATGCAGTTAAAGGAAAAATTAGAGAGCCTTTCATCTGATTCAGCGGACAGGGACTAATATGTATGGTTTGAAGAAAGAAACCGTACAAAAAATCAAATCCATACTTGCCAGCTATACTGCGGTTGAAGAAGCGGTGCTATATGGTTCACGGGCTAAAGGAAATTTCAGACCCGGATCCGATATTGACTTGGTGTTGAAGGGAAATAATCTTAATTTGCAGATGATAAACAAAATCAGCCTTGACCTAGATGACCTTCTACTCCCTTATTTGTTTGATCTTTCCATTTTTCATCAGATCACAAATGCCGACTTAATTGAACATATCGAAAGAGTGGGCAAAGTTTTTTATAAAAAGGATGAGAAGTAAGCTGTGACCCTTGATTTTGCTATTCTTTCCTCCCTGCGCAAAAATCACCCGGCCTGGCGGCTACTCATGGCCGACCACGGTCCTTTGATTGCTGCTTTTCTGCAACGGGTTTTCATTGTACCCAATGTGCGGGTAGTGGCCCAGGAGGATCTGGTGGCAGGGCTTGAGGACGAGCTTTTTCATCTCCGGGAGGCTGATGGGCCGGAATCCTTTCCCCGTAGTGCTGCTGAATATCTTGCTGACTGGGCCCAGGATGAAAAAGGATGGCTGCGCAAATTTTATCCACCCGCATCGGATGAGGCCCATTTTGACCTGACCCCGGCCACGGAAAAGGCAATAGGATGGCTGGAGAGTCTCACCACGCGCTCCTTTGTGGGCACGGAATCCCGTCTGATGACCGTTTTTGATTTGCTCCGACAGATGATTGAGGGGGCGGAAACCGATGGGAAGACCCGTAGCGGCGATTTTTGAGGAGGAAGCCGATGCCCTTGCTTGTATCGGCAAAGAGA
>JACNJZ010000059.1 GCA_014382295.1 Candidatus Desulfobia pelagia
AAACCTTAAAAAAAGGTCGCAAAAAAGTTCTCTATCACAATACCAAAACAGATAAAATCCAACAGTCCACAATCAACTAAAACCCCACAACTACCTTAAATCAAAATACTTATTTTAAATAAGTTTCTTTTTTTCCAAAACCACTTTTGCACATTTTGGCCATCAAAATATGATGAGATATTTCCTCTTCTCCTCACACACCTAGCAATACGCTTTCCTTTATCTCGTAACCAACTATTAATTATTTTTCCTTTCATATTTATTTAAGAACTCTATATCTCTGATGGGCATGTCAGAAAAATATATTTTAACTCTTTGAAAATACGATTTGAATTTCTGTCTGAATAATATGGACAAAACAGACTTGCACATTGTGGCATGCTACTTGCTGGTAGTAGGACTGCAAACGAATCATAGTTTGACCAATCTTTTTTAATCAATTTATAACAAAGAAGGAAATCGAGTATGAAAAAAATCTTAACAATGTTTTGTATTGTATCGCTCTGTGCACTAAGTTCGAGTGCTTCCTTTGCGGCAAAGCCTGTAGACAGTGATGCCTGCAGATTAAAAAATGAGTCTGATTGTAATGCCGATTGTAAATGTGGATGGATCCAGAAAAGGAATAAGGGGTTCTGTAAGGATCTTGCTGTGGATACATGTGGCAGCGACTGCCAGGATAATGATGGTGACGGGTTTAACGACGCAGCGTGTGGTGGTGATGACTGCAACGACGGTGACTCTACTGTTCATCCAGGGGCCACGGAGGTTTGTGGAGATGGTATTGATCAGGACTGTAATGGTGCAGACATAGCCTGCGGCACAGGACATGATTCCATAACTGAATATCTAGGTCCCCAGACCTGTATTGCATGTCATGCAATTGAAGCCCAGGATATGCTCAATAGTTTGCATATGTCGTGGTCTGGACCTACAACGGAACTGACCAACACTAATGGTGAAGAGAAAGGAAAAGCAGTAGATGGAATCAATACATTCTGCACCTATGCAATGTCTTCAAAAGGAGCGTGTTTCAGTTGCCATGTCCGCGCCGATGGAAATGCTCCCCATGCCCCGGAGCTTAACGACGTTGATTGCCTGATGTGCCACAATGATACATATCAAAGAAAATTTGTTGCAGATCTGGATAATCCAGTGACAAAGACAGATATTAAGGGTGTTACACGCGACTACTATTTCGGTCTTCAAGATGTAGATGAAAATTATACAACTATTCCTGATTACGACAATATGCCGTTAGGGACATCGATGGTTGAACTTGCCAAAAATGTTCATCTGCCAACCCGTGCGTCCTGTCTCCGTTGTCATGCAAAAGCTGGTGGTGGCGACTGGACAAAACGCGGAGATATGGGGCTCTCCACAAAATCACCGACTGTGACAGAAGATGTCCACATGTCTCCTGATCCAGGTGGGGCTGACTTGACATGTACCGCATGTCATGCTGCAACCGCTCATAAGATCGGTGGTCGCGGTATTGATCTTCGCCAGACCGAAGCGCCTGATCCAAAATGTACAGACTGCCATTCTGCAAATCCTCACAGTGACTCTACCTTGAACCGACATGCAAGTGGCCAGGTTGCCTGCCAGGTCTGCCATATCCGTGAATTTGGCAAAGGCGGTGCAACAGAAATGTCCCGTGACTGGTATAATCCTCAATGGAACCCTGCTTTCTGCGCTGGACAGGGTGGATGGGTCGGCCACGAAGTGAAGGTCGCCAACGTGAAACCTGATTACCGCTGGTTTGACGGTACTTCGTATGTATACAACCTAGGTGAAACCATTAAGCCAAATGCCGATGGGACCTACACCATTGCAAAAGCCAATGGTGAAATCTTTGACGGCAAGTCGAAGATTGTGCCGATCAAAGATCACTGGTCAGTGATGCCTCTGCATGAAAGCGGTCAAATGATTCCACCGGTAATTATGGAAATGTTCATGACCGGTGATTTTGACAAGGCTGTTCAATTAGGTATGAGTGAACAGGGAATGAGCGGCAACTATTCAATTGTTGACGCGAACACTGAAATGCTGATCACCCATGGTGTTGAGCCGAAGTCGATGGCTCCGACATGTAATGACTGCCACGATTTCTCTGGTGAAACACCTGACGGAGTTGGGATGGTGCCGTTTACTGAACTTGGTTACCATACATGGCCAGAAAAGGTGAAGAACTGTACCCTCTGTCATGGACAAAAGAATGGTTCCTGGGAATGGATTCATTCCTATTATAAACATCAATCAGGTGGTGAGTACAACATCCAATGTAATTATTGCCATACTAACGAACCAACTGGATTTGTAAAAACGACATCCGACTTGTGCAACGATTGCCACAACTATGAAAGTCCAGACGGGTTCAATAGTGGTGACCATAAAACGCACATTGCAAAAGGTCATGAATGTGCTGTATGTCATACATTTTAATCTATTAAATACTACATACTAATTTTGAAAGGACGCCTCTAATTTTGGGCGTCCTTTTTTCGTTTAATTTAGATGTGCCCTGGCAATCTTTACGCTCAAGGTCACTTGCGCCACCAAGGACATTGACGCGCCAGCGCTACAGAGGTTCTCGGCGTCAAGTAAACCGCCTGGTTCGGCGATCCCTTATTGTTATAGAGAACCTATAGTATTTCAAAAAAGTTCACATTCTGATCTGGTGAAGCCTTTCTTTGGAAAGCTTGAAAATCAGGCAACTACTTTTTCTCCTTTCAACTGTTCTAAAAGAGCTACTTCAATTGGTTTACTCGCTTCTCCAAAATAGAGGGTTTGGTGTGGAAATGGGATCTCGATCCCAGCATTATCAAAAGCTAACTTGATTCTGCGTAAATATTCTCTGCCCACCTGCCATTGGCGGATGGGTTTTGTCTTGATCCTGCCTTTAATAACAACAGCAGAGTTATCAAATTTATCTACTCCGAAAATTTCTGGTTCTTCAAGCATAAAAGGTCCAAGTATTTCATCTTGTTTCATTTCAGAACCAACGCTACTCATTACTTCAATAACCTTGTCGGTATTTTCTTTATATGCAACCCCGATATCAAACACATAAGCAGACCAATCATTAGTCAAATTGCTGAGTGTCGACACAGTGCCATTTGGGAAAATATGAACAATTCCCCCCAAATCACGCAATACAATAGTTCGAAAATTAACCCGTTCGACTAGACCGCCAGTGCCATTTACTATGGCGACATCACCAACACGAACTTGATTTTCAAGTATAAAGAAAAAACCGGCAATAAAGTCTCTAACCAGATTTTGGGCGCCAAATCCAACAGCCAGCCCGACAATACCGGCACTGGCTAAAATCGGAGCCACGTCGATACCGATCTCCCGGAGAATAATAAGAATTATAGTTACCCACAGGACGATAAGTGCTGCCTGCCGGATCAGTCGCATCAAGGTTTCGACACGTTTTTCGGACTCGGTAGGAGGCTCCCCAGCAGTTTTGCTTTGATTGAGCAGCCGCTCTTCAAGTCGGTGTAACAACTTTTTTAAAATAATCATACCTAACCATGCCAAAACTAAAATGATTAGCATGCGAAAACAGGTTAAAAGTATCTGTTCCCAGCTTATTTCCTGGATCTGTTTAAAAATGATATCCATTCGATCCTCCTCTGAAGTTTTAAGGCAACCTTGAAAAATTGACTTTTTACTCGATTGCGGTGTCATTGCCAAAATGAAAAGTGCTCACATACCTTAGTATGCGGAGTTTATGCCCATGTGGGTGCTTTTTAATTTTGTCATTCCTTGCTATCAAACAAAAATCCTAATTTTTCAAGGTACCTTTAAGAATGTGGAAAATGAATTCACCTAACTAAAACATGTGTTGCGCAAACGAGTTGATGTATGCCGTAAACAACTTAGATTTCATGCAAATCATTTTATGGGCACAGTTTAGGGCGTACTATAATAAGTAATTTGGAAAACAGAGAAAACCAACTTTCTGGAAGACTAGTAAGTCTTGAACAATGATGCAACTCGTTAATTGGGGTATTTTGTCACTCCTGCAATTGAAAAGGTTGCTGAAGCTTCTTTGGAGTTGAAGTGGCAGGAGTAAATTATGAAACAATGGCTAAAGTAAAGATTGAATTGATATGCTCAATCTTGGTATTGAAGAGAATTGTCAATTGGACAAAACACGAAACTCATAATTTCATGGGGGCCTGCTAACACATATCTTGAACCAAAAATTCTTTCAAAAGTATAACGGAAGTCCTATCGACTGACGTTCATATTCAAATATATCACCAAGGTCGGGATATGTAAGAGTATCTTTTGTCAGGTCGCATAACTGGTCATCATTTTCTTGAGCGCTCGTCAGGAGAAAAGCGGCGGCAAACGGTTCAAGATCTGCAGCAATCAGACTCCGTTTGGAGAGTACGCTTTGGCGCTGGGCCACAATATTACGCTTGCGGTGAAGCGCGATTTCGAGGTAGCTTCCCTGGTATGAGTTCTTCTCTCCCAGCTTACAAAGGGCATAACTCACCGTAATAACTGCGGGATGACAACGGATAATCTCCGGCAGCAGAAAGGAGGCGAAGTGGAGCCACTCTTTCTTTTCTAAAAACCAGGCCTGTGGATGGCCGCTTTCGGCGAGGATGGCGGCAATCTTGTCGATCATTGTGGGCGTGTCTTTAATATTCAAGGATCGGATGTAACCGGCTTTTGTAACCTCCTCAAACGGCTTGGCCAAGGCGCGGGCTGCCCGTTTTCGGGACGCCGCCCCCTGGTAACGTTCTTTATAAGCAAAGGAGCAATAATTGACAGCTGGCCCTCCGTTCTCTGCGGCATGACGGACAAGGCGAAGCGCGGTGAGCTCAGATTCGATTACGGTGATCTTTTTCCCATGGCTGTATGTGTAGGGATGCTGGAGTAATTTTTCGGCATTGAACGGGGTCAGCCGAAGTTGGTGCAGGTTGAGGTGTTTGACTCCGATTTCGGCCAGACGCGGGAGCAGGCCGCTTAAAAGAGGGTAGTCCTCTGGAATGGCTGGGATCTCGACAGTGATGGTGGGGATCAGGCGGGCGGCTATTTCAACTTTGTCGGTTTCATAATCCTTGGCGCTCAGGTCAAAACGGATTTCGTCGAGCCCGTGGTCGGCCAATTGTCTCAAAATTATTTCATTTGCTAGGATTCCGTTGGTGTAAAGCCAGAGATGAATTTTTTGACCGAATTTTTTTTTGATTTTCGCGACAAAGTCAAGGGTGCGTTCCGGTGTGATCAGCGGCTCTCCGCCGCTGATGCTGGCTCCTCGAAAGTCAAATTCTTCAAGATAGGCCAGATAATCATTGGCCTGGCTGAAACTCAAGCTGTTGGTTTCGGGTTGGCTTTTTTTCAGTTGGGAAGTTGGACAATAAAAACAGCGGCCGTTGCAGAGGTTGTTGATGAACAGGCAGGACCATTCTCCTCTGGTGCAGATGGCACAACCGGGCGACAAGGGACCGGTGTGAAGTTTACTGCCCTGGCAAGCTGACGACGCCCTGCCGTCAAGACCGGCAATCAGCTGTTGTCGTTTCTGGTTGAAGTCGTCAGCCTCAGCTGCGGACGGAAAGCGGAGACGCCGGTAAAGCTCGCCGTATTCTTTCTCATTTTTTAAAACCAAAGCCTCTCGCATCAATTCCATACTTTCACCATGGCCTCTTTAATTAATAAACTGGAAGCCTGAAGCCTTACTGGTCATAAGTTGACCCATTAATTACGAAATTCGATTTTCCGGAGGTGAAAAATACAGTATGCCTCTTTTTATAGCACTATTTATTCTTTTACTTGGAGTAAGGTAACGTTGTGGAAATGTCTCTGGCATGAAACTGTAAGAAGTGTCATTCGGAGATGACTTCAGGAAGGTGAGTTTTAAGATAAATCAGAAACTCATTTTGTCCCATAAAGCAGACAAAATTCGGTAATCATTTGTTTACGCTCATTAAGGGTGAACAAGAAATAAATGGGGCTTTCCATCAAGATTTTTAAAGCTTCTTTTTCTGTCATAGCTTCACCTGCTTAAGTTGCTTGTCTGTAACTTCTCTTCTTTTCTTAATCATCTCTTTAAATTTACTGCAATTAATATTCCACTTTCCCGCCACTGTCATTATTCGCCGACATTTCAGGATGTTACTCAGGAAAAATGTAACTTTGAAAATAAGTGACCAAATGGGCATATGGCCAATTGGAGTATTTACCCCTGTCCTGCATTGGGGGTATGGCGCATTACGGGATATCAAGACACAACTTCGACACACCACCAAAGTCTCATAAAGGGTTGTGCTTCCCCTTATAGTGCCGCAGGTAAATAATGACCTACTTTTTGTTGACAGATTTTGTTCAAACTTCGATGTAAAAACTGTCCGAACAGATTGCGATTTATAGCAGAACCAGGGATCTTCAATAATCCTCACCAATCTTTTTTCTCAAGTTCTTCAAGAAAATTCCGACATAATTTAAAAGAGAGAAGACGATTCTCCCTTCTCTTTCTAAAGAAATCCGCCGCAATATACATAAATGATGAAAATGTCTCCTAGAGGAACTCTTCATGAACAATACAATTAACAGTTTTCCCCCTTTTTACACCCCATATGACCAGGCCGGAGGCCACAGAACTGAATCGTTCCAGCATTCCGCAGAAAAACAGAAGGAATCCGACATTTCCATCACTACAGCTGAAGGGGATATTGTGACAATATCTTCCTCCTTCGCAATGGCTATGGCATATAGCTCTACTGAAGAATTCAGCCCTGGAATGAGGAGCCAGAGTTATACGCTCATGAGTATGGAGAGCAGTTCTTTCAATATGTCTATCCAGGGTGATCTTAGTGAAGAGGAGCTCCAAGACATCAAACATCTACTTCATGATCTCAAAAAAATTGCCCAGGCCTTTTTCAAAGGCGACACGCAGATGGCAATGAACAGGGCTCTTGATATCGGCGACATGGGTTCAGTCACGGAGCTTTCAGCAAGTTTTGGCTACAGTGAGTATATTTCCACCACGCAGAGTATCGCCACGTACCAACCACTCCCTGCCGAGGGGATACCTGCCGGCACTGAAGATCTTCAGGAGATAATTGCCGACGATTCCGCTGAAAAATTCAACTTTGCAGACATCCTCAAGGCAAGATGGCAGCAGATACTGGAATCTTTTAACCTGGACGAAGAAAAAGATGCTGTTGTTGATGCAATAAAACAGGCATATGAAGAAAACGATATCCCGGCCGCCGAACACATGGTCGAAAGGGTTCTGGAAACCATCAAGGAAAGTCCGCAGTTGACTCCGTTTGTTGTTCCTGTCGCCAATAAAGCCATCAATGATGCTGCTGAATCTGTTTCAAAGATGAAAGGCCAGCAGATTAACCCTGAAAAACTCCAGAATGACTTCTTGAAGCAGTGGAAGGACTGGACAAAGACATGATCTCAGCCTGATTCGTCCACCTACTGATGCACCACCGATAGACCAGGCAGAACGCCTATTTTCAGGGATGAATCTCCTTATGACTCATCAGTGAAGCACCTCGTCCAGAAACTCAGAAAAACGCTTCCAGGATTTTGTATCCGCCTCCTGCTGGTATCCTGCTGACCCAAAAACAGTAAAGGCATGCGGTGCGCCACTGTAGGTAATCATCTCATGTGACACCTCCTCATCCTCGAGTTCCTCCGCAAGTTCTGCAAAATGCGCCATGGTAATATGAGCATCTGCGGTACCATGCAGAATCAGGAGTTTTCCCTTTGTGCCGGCGTAATCCTGACCTTCCGGGATGGTTAATCCGCCATGAAAAGTGACGAATCCCTTCATGTCCACTCCTGACCGTGCGAACTCAAGAACAGCTGCGCCACCGAAACAGTACCCCATCGCCACGGCATTGCCGATATTGGCTCCATTCTTTTTTGCTGTTTCTAGAGCACCACGAAGCAGGGAACGCATTTTCTCCCGGTCCTTGTATAATTCTCCGGTATGCTGGCGCTTATCCTTTACCTCTGTTGGCCTGACCCCTGTTCCAAACAGATCGGCAGCAAAAACAGCATATCCCATATCAGAAAGCATTCGGGCACGCTTCACCTCATAATCAGTCAAACCGTCCCAGTCATGTATAAGTAGAACAAGAGGCGCATCAGGAGCCGGAGAGATGTAATAGCCGGTATAAGACTGACCATTTACCGCATAGGGAATTCCTTTCCCTGCAGCTTCAGCGCCGGTGGCAATAATTAAGACGAAAAATAGTATGAGAATGTATTTCATAACGTCCTCCTTTTAAAAGTTGTTATTCAATAAAGTATGCATATCTGCCCAGCAAATCAACACAGCTTAACAAGACAGCAAATTTTTGTTTCTTGTATTATACTGTTCCCAGTGCGGTGAAACATCGCAAGCTGAAATTTTTCATCTCACAGAGCTCGCAGAGACACAGAGAAAAAACTTTATAAACTCTGTGCCTCTGTGAGATATAGACTTTCATATAACACACTCATACCTGACAGCTTTTGCTACAAAATGAACATACAATTAATTGATACCCATTGTCATATTGATGTGAGTGTCTTTGACAGTGACTACAAAGAGGTGCTCTCCCGGGCCCGCGCAGCCGGGGTATCTGCCATGGTGCTTCCCGGTGTTGACCGAGGAGGCTGGACGCGAATTCTGGACCTGTGTATGCAGGAACCTGATCTTTATCCGGCTCTCGGCCTGCACCCCATGTACCTCCGGATGCACCATCCCGATGATTTACAGGAGTTGCAGGGTCATGTCGACCAGGGAAAACAGGTTGCCATCGGCGAAATTGGTCTGGACTATTATGTGGAGGGCATAGACCGTCAACAACAGCAGAAGCTCTTTGAGGCACAACTGGATATCGCCTCTGCCGCCGGCCTGCCAATATTGCTCCATGTACGGAAGGCCCATGATCAGATTCTGGCAACCCTGCGCCGTCGAAAATTCCAACAGGGCGGGATGGTCCATGCCTTTGCAGGAAGTTTCCAGCAGGCAGAGCATTATATGAAACTTGGATTTAAACTGAGTTTTGGCGGCACCCTCACCTATGACAGGGCCAAGCGTATCCGCGCCGTGGCAAGCCAGATCCCCCTGGAGGCAATTGTCCTGGAAACCGATGCACCGGATATCCCCGTCTCCAGCCACAGAGGAGAACGAAACAGCCCTGAATACCTTCCTGAGGTTTTAGACGCCCTAACCCAACTGCGAACAGAATCCAAAGAAGTGATCGCTGCACAGACCACTGAAAATGCCAGAGGGATCCTTGGCCTGAAATCGATAGCGTAAGACACTGAGACAGAAGAAACTTCCTCAAACATAATCTTGCAAAGTAACCTGTGAATATTATACAATTAAATCATAATATTTTAAGGTACCTTTTATTCTATTATAATATTACGGAGATGCTTTAGACATGGCTGAAAGCAACAACGCACGAGACCAGAGAAAATACGACCGACACAGTATAGAGCTTGGCGCCTTCGCCGTCTTCAGTGATGACGAGAGTCTTATTCCAGGCCGGGTTATTGATATCAGTATGGGGGGAATCGCTTTCTTTTATTTCGATGGCGAAGAATGGCCCAACGAATCTTCTGAAATTTTTAAATTATTCGGTGAAGATTTTTATATGGAAAATGTGCCGCTGGAAATAATTTCTGACACCATCATAGACGACAGGAACCACCCAATATACAAAACCATGGGAGAAGCTAATACAGAGGGCAGAAAGATACGCCGTCGTGGTGTTAAATTTGGCAAGCTGAGCAAAGACCAGAAAGAGCAACTGGAAACGTTCCTCAAAGAAAACGACATCGTCGACAAATAGAGGAAGAATTATGGAAACAGGAAAAAAATGTTGTTGTTTCTACGCTGCGCTGACGGCCTTTCTTGTTGTTCTTGCTGTCACCTATTTTAACGGGTACAGCCTGGGGAACTGGACAGCAACAACTTGGCTTGCAGTTATTATTATCGTTATGACCGCAACATTCTGCCGCTGGTGCCGCCAAAAGGAAGAAGATCATGGACAAGATTGACAGGCAGCTTCGGAGTTGCTGCTCCATCTCTCCCGGCTAACAAAAAACAGTGCGGGAATAAACTATTTCTCTTTCTGCTTTTCCTTTTTCCTGAGTTCCTTTTCCCGCTTTTTCTTCTTTTTCGCCAGCTCCTTCTCCTTTTTTTTCACATCCTTATAGTCATCAAAGGGCAGAATACACTGCTGGAGTTCAGGACAACTCTTGCAGTGTTTGCCTTTTTTTTCATATTTCTGGCAGCACTTCTTTTTTTCTTTCCTATCATCACCCATGTCTCAGCTACTCCTTCGGTGAATCTGTGGCAGTCTGGAAGAGGGAAGCAATCATCGCCCCGACATCACCAGCGGTAATACCCAATGAACTGGCAATTTCTCCCCAGCTTTTACCTTTTTCAGAATAAAGATCTGCTAGTACATCTGCCGTTTCGCCGCTCCGAGCAGACAACCCCAGTACAAGAACAATTTCCTTGTCACTGAGACCTCTTTCCCTATATTTCCCCACACCCTCGGAAGGTACCGAAAAATACCTGCTGACAAGCATGGCCGCTGCTGCTGCGGGAACATCCGGATTACTACTTATTGCATTGAGGGCCGGATCTGACTTCTTCACGTTCACTTCATCTATAATCTGAAGCCAGCCCTGGCCGCCGGACCTCAAAGAGAGGATCTTTTGAAAATCCATATCAAGCTGTTTCCCAATGTAAAGACTTGTTGTCAGATCCGCGCCATCAACACCTCCCTGCATACGAAGCATAATGATCTGCCTCTTGGAAATGTTAAAAAAACTGGCCAGCATTGAATTGAATGAGGTGGCAAGTATATACTCATCTGCCGCAAATTTCCTGGCAGGATCAAAACTTCGGTCCTTGAAGCAATGGCACCCGGCAACCATCTGCATGGGCTGGCCCAGACAGATGGTTGGAAGACAGCTAATGAGCACTACACAGCAAAAAATTCTATATGTGTGAATCATATTTTTTCAATTGAGATTGGAAGAAAGTTTCTATATCACAGAGCTCGCAGAGACACAGAGAAAAACCTTCATATAAAAGACTACAGCTGACGGCTTCTGGTCGGAATCACTATAGCAGAAAATATTCTGGTTATCATTGATGGCGTCGTAAAAAGTCCGACCTACTGCGTTGTACCAATTTTTCAGGCACTCGGCATACCACATGTATGGCCTCGCACCTGAAAAATTACTACGCCTTGTATATCAAACTTTTTACTTAGCCATCCCGAGACTTTTGACGAGATTGTCATCATTATTTTCAATAAAGATTACTGTTACCGCCAAAATCAGTGTTCCATTTCACCGGATTCTGGTCAATCTGGGCATATTTTTTCAGTCGCTGCCGAAACTCCAGACCGGGAATCTCTTTTGCACCAAGCCTGACAAGATGTTCCGATTTCACCTGGCAATCTATTAACTCAAAACCCCATTTACGCAGCATTTCAACCAGGTGAAAGAGTGCAACTTTCGAGGCATTATCCTGCCTGGAAAACATAGATTCTCCAAAGAAAATCTTTCCCAGGGCAATACCATACAGGCCGCCTGCGAGTTTGCCTTCTCGCCAACACTCTACGGAATGGGCAAAACCAAGGTCATGGAGCCGGCAATAAGCATCAACCATTTCCGGCATAATCCATGTTCCCTCTTCTTTCCCTGGACGCTTCCTGGAACATGCCTGTATCACTTCTGCAAAGGCTGTGTCACATCTCACTTCGAAAACGCCCTGCCGGATAACACGGGCCAGACGTTTTGATATGTACAGATCGTCAAGTTCAAAGACAAGGCGCGGGTCCGGAGCCCACCACAGTATTGGATCCTCTTCAGAATACCAGGGGAAAATCCCCATGGAATAAGCAAGGAGAAGCCTCTCTTCAGAAAGATCACCGCCAACAGCCAGGAGTCCGTCCTCGCTGGCCAGTTGCGGTGGCGGAAATAATATCTCATCTGTTAATGCAAATATCATAGTAACTATTTTGGTGTGATTTGAAAATAAGCCTGTGCAACGCACTGTACCCAAAATCTGGAATTCCAGCCGTATGTTGGTTAAAAGAAATGAAATAATTCAATTCCAGAAACACAAAATACCCTCTCGAATCACCGGATTACAGGCAGGTAGTCATTGCCAAGGTAACCCTGTGCTGGTATAGTTTTTCGAATGTAACCTACTGATAACAGATAGAGAAGGAGCTGATAATGGAAAAGCGTAATCTTGATGACCTGACCATATGGGAAGATGCTAAAAAAATGCTGGCGAAGGCAGAACGGGAAGGCATTGAAACTGCCTGGGATCGTCTGCAGCAACAGACACCTCACTGTGCCTTCGGCGAAAAGGGAGTATGCTGCCGCCTATGCGTGATGGGAC
The DNA here is from genome assembly GCA_014382295.1 of Candidatus Desulfobia pelagia. Classification (GTDB taxonomy): domain Bacteria; phylum Desulfobacterota; class Desulfobulbia; order Desulfobulbales; family SURF-16; genus Desulfobia; species Desulfobia pelagia. The sequence goes on from JACNJZ010000059.1 coordinate 12,401, forward strand.
CATGCCGGATAGGCAAAAAGGCCAGCAGGGGAGTCTGCGGTGCTGATGCCGATGTTATTGTTGCCCGTAATTTTGGTCGATTTGTCTGTGGCGGAGCCGCAGGTCACTCCGACCACGGTAGGGACTGCATAGAAGCTCTTCACGCTGTAGCTACAGGAAAAACAAAAGACTACACCATCAAAGACGAAGCAAAACTTTTCCGTATCGCCGCTGAATTAGGCATCCAGACAGAAGGACGAGCTGTCCTTCATGTTGCCAAAGACCTTACTGACATCTTTTTTGAAGACTTTGGCAGCAGGAAAGACCAGGTTTCCTTTCTCTGCCGTGTCCCCGAAAAACGTAAAGAAATATGGAAGAATCTTGGCATAACACCACGCGGTGTTGACCGTGAAATCGCCGAAATGATGCACCGCACCCATATGGGATGTGACAATGACGCCCCCAACACCATGCTTCACGCTGCCCGGACATGCCTTGCCGATGGCTGGGCCGGTTCAATGATTGCCACCGAGATCTCCGACATACTCTTCGGCACCCCTTCTCCCCGCAAAGCAAAAGTAAACCTGGGCGTTTTGAAAGATGACGAGATCAACATTCTGGTTCATGGCCATAACCCCATTGTTTCCGAAAAAATCCTTGAGGCTGTAAACGATCCTGAACTCATAGCCCTGGCCCAGGAAAAAGGAGCCAAAGGCATCAACCTTGCTGGATTATGCTGCACTGGAAATGAGCTCATGATGCGCCAGGGAATTCCCATGGCCGGTAACCATCTCATGACCGAACTTGCACTGGTGACTGGTGCCATTGAGATTATTATTGTTGACTACCAATGTATTATGCCGAGTCTTGTCCAGATCGGAAAGTGTTTCCATACCAAAATGATTACCACCGCCGACAAGGCCAAGTTCACAGGTGCGGAACATGTGCGCTTTGACATGCACAATGGCATGGAGCAGGCCCGCAAGGTTGTCAAAATGGCCATTGACCGTTATGCAATGCGCGACCAGTCCCGTGTGGAAATTCCAGTTGAGCCTGTGGACATTACAACCGGTTTCTCCAATGAAGCAATCATAGAAGCCCTGGGCGGCTCCATCACACCGTTGATTGATGCAATCAAGACCGGAAAGATCCGCGGCATCGTCGGCATTGTCGGCTGCAACAATCCCAAGCTCAAGCACGACCATTGTAATGTCAACCTGGCCAGAGAACTTATAAAAAAAGACATACTGGTGCTTGCCACCGGCTGCGTCACAACGGCCCTTGGCAAAGCGGAGATGCTCATGCCGGAATCAATCAGCCAGGCCGGCCCCGGACTTCAGGAAATATGCGGCGCCCTGGGTGTTCCGCCGGTCCTTCATGTCGGAAGCTGTGTGGATAATGCCCGAATCCTCCAGGCCTGCGCCCTCATTGCCAACGAACTCGGTGTCGACATCTCCGATCTTCCGGTGGCAGCCTCTTCACCGGAATGGTACTCGGAAAAAGCCGCAGCCATCGGCACCTATGCCGTTGCCTCCGGCATTTACACTCACCTGGGGCTCCCGCCCAATATCCTGGGATCAGAGACTGTAACAGGTCTGGCCCTCCAGGGGCTTAATGATCTTGTTGGCGCCTGCTTTGTGGTTGAACCCGATCCGTTTAAAGCCGCAGAACTTATCGATCAACGCATCATAGCCAAACGCCAGGCCCTGGGCATATAAAGGTTCCAGAAACCGGCGCCTATGAGCAATTCAAGCACGAATAAAAGCCTGGAACAGACGGTTGCGGCAAAAAACGATACAAAAAACAACCATGACAGTCTCTTCCAGGCCATATTCAACACAATGCCTATTGGCATAGGTGTCGTTCAGAACGGGATCCTCACCCATGTGAACCCGATGGTAACTGCCATTACAGGGTACGACGCAAGAGAACTGCTTGGGAAAAACTCCAGGATACTGTATCCGGATCAGGCTGAATTTGATTTCGTCAGGCAGGAATGTGAAAGGCAAAGACAGCGATTCGGCAATTGTACGGTTGAAACCAGATGGCAACACAGTGATGGAAGTATTATCGACATTTTATACAGTTCAACCCGGGTCGATAATAAAAAAACTGCAACAGGGATCACCTTTTCTGCCCGAGATATCACCCGGAAGAAAGAAACAGAAAAAAACCTTTCCTCAGCCTATAACGAACTCAACCAGATATTCAACGCCGCTGTTCCAATCTGCCTCATTTCCAAAGAATGCGTTATCACACGGGTCAATAAGGCCTTCTGTGACTTCTTCATGGTTGAAGAAAAAGACACCCTCAATGCCGGCTGTCAGAAATTCTGGAAATGTGACAAATGCAAAACAGATCATTGTGCCCTCCACCTTCTCCAATCAGGTCAGCCAAGCTATCACCACTATGTCGATACTGTGTTACATGGCAGAAAACTGATCTGCTCTGTACACTCCGTACCCCACTATGACACCCTTGGTTCTTTTATCGGCACCATCACAACCTTTTTTGATATGTCGGCCCACAAAGAGGCCCAGGATCAGCTTGAAAAGACCCGCGAGCAGTTACTTCACTCAGAAAAACTCTCGGCAATAGGCCGTCTTTCCGCATCCATTGCCCATGAATTTAATAATCCTCTTTATGGGATAATGAATGTCCTCAGCGGCATACAAAAGAGGAGCCCCCTGAGTGATGAAGACAGGCAATTGGCGAATCTCGCCCTGAAAGAATGCAACCGTATCAAGTTTCTTATCAGCGAACTCCAGCAGTTCAACAGGCCCTCATCCGGCGTAAAAGAATATTTCGATATCCACAAGGCCATCGACGACATCCTGCTCTTTCATAACAAGGAGTTTAAAAACCGGAAAATGCTCGTCAAAAAGGAATATGGCCCTGAGGTTCCTCAAATCCGGGCAGTGCCGGATCAGATAAAACAGGTATTGGTAAATCTGTTCAACAATGCCGGAGATGCCATGCCCTCTGAAGGAGGCCAGGTTGTCATCACAACCCGCTTCGACAACAACACTATCAGTATAATCGTCAAGGATAATGGTAACGGAATTTTACCGGAGAATATGGGGAAAATATTTGAGCCATTTTTCACCACGAAACCCGCTGTCAAAGGAACCGGATTAGGGCTTCCTGTTTCTTTTGGCATTATAAAGAGCCATGGCGGCAATATTACAGTGGAAAGCACCCCGGGACAGGGGGCAACCTTCACTGTTATCCTTCCCGCAGAGATACATTATTAGGCAACCTTGACATCCAACTTGTCGTTTTGCTAGACTTTATTTACAACAAACGTGCTGTCGTGCGGAGCCATATCCCCCGACCTGCATTCAAAGTCTGAAAAACCAGAAGCCTTTTGACAAGAAAGATCAATTCATGAAAACAAAAAAACCTCTCTCTGCCGTTTTTTTCTCAATCATAGTATACGGCTTCCTGGCCGCAACAGCCTACTCCCAGTGTATTGAGGGTGATTGCAAAAATGGCGTGGGTACCCTCGTTTTCCCGGGCGGCTCCAGATATATCGGAGAATGGAAAAATGGGCAGATGGATGGAAAAGGGATATTTATCTTCTCTTCGGGGGCGAAGTACGCAGGAGAATGGACTGAAGACCGATTAATCCAGTACGGCTCTCTGGAAAACGATAATCAAAAAACTCACACCCTGGCAGGGGATAAGTCAAACAGTGAAGCAACAGACAGTGAAATTGAAGCCCTGTTTCTTGACAAGGACTTTGACCCTTCCACCGACCTTCCAGCAGCAGCAGCAGGCCCCAATCCCGACGAGGCAGACACCTCAGTCCTCCCCTGAAAACCTGAAAAATTTCCGGCCAGACGTTAAATAAGCTCATGCTCTTTCATTTTACGAAAGAGAGTCTTTCTGGAAATCCCCATCTTGACAGCAGCCTGGCCTCGATGCCAGCGGGTATTATCAAGGGCTTTCAGAATAACATTTTTTTCAAACTGGCTGATAACACTGCGAAGATCATTCACGTCAAAATCAATTTCAACCATTTCGGCTTCATGCTCGTTTACCGCAGCTGAATTTGTTTTCCGGGTGAGATCTATCTTGTTGATTGCCAGATAACGGCGCAGCACATTCTGAAGTTCCCTGACGTTTCCGGGCCAGTCATAACTCTGCAGAGCTTCATATACCTTGCCGGGAATAAAGGACGTTTTCTTCCCCACCCCATAAAACTTCAGGAAATGATCAATGAGATGCGGCAGGTCCTCTTTCCTCTCCCGAAGCGGCGGCAGATGAATTGGAATAATATGGACACGATAGAAAAAATCCTCTCTGATCAATCCCTTATCGAGAAGCTCCTCAAGGTTCCTGTTGGTTGCTGCGAGAATCCTGAAATCAGAGTTCTTTGTCTCACAGTTGCCCAGGGGAGAATAGCCTCCGCCTTCTATTGCCCTGAGAAGCTTGACCTGCATATTGACATTCAGATCGCCTACCTCATCGAGGAATAATGTTCCCCTGTCGGCAGCGCAGAGATAACCGGTGTTATCGGCATGGGCTCCGGTAAAAGCTCCTCTTTTGTATCCAAAAAACTCACTTTCCAGAAGCGCTTCGGGAATTGCTCCGCAGTTTACCATGACAAATTCCTTGTCTTTCCGGGAACTCAAATCATGGATAGCCCTGGCCACCAGCTCCTTCCCTGTGCCTGACTCACCGTATACGATAACACTGGAGTCAGACGCTGCAGCTTTGATAATAAGCTCATACACTTCCTGCATGCTATCGCTCTTACCGACGAGATCACCAAAACGATATCGTTCTGTCATGGCGGATTTCAGGCAGATATTCTCCTGGCGCAGCTGGTCTGACTCCTGCTTTAAATACATCTCCAGCTGCTTTTGCTGGCTGATATCCTGCAGGGTTTCTACGGCTCCGATGACTTGCCCCTTTTCACCTATAATCGGTGCGGCAAGAAAATAGATATGACGGGCTTTACCACCTAAATCAGGGAAATAACTTGATGCTTCAAGGGCATTGGGAACGATGGAGGATTTCTGACCTTTCTTGTTGCGATACAACTCGGTGAATGTGTCAAAATCATCATCAATTATGAGATCGGCCACAACAGGTCTTTTGTAGGGATAAAAAGCCTCCCATTGACGGCTAGTCCCTATCATCTCCTGAGCCGTATAACCAGTAAGGAGCTCACACGCCTTGTTCCACACCGTTATTTTATGATTCATATCTATTGCAAACTGAGCTATAGGTGAACATTCTAACAGATGAAGCATGGCTGTTTCCCTCCCTTGTCTTGTTTTTCAGGACCCAAAAAGTTGTTTCAGGATGAGATTCTATTCAAATTGAGACAACAATGACCGACCATCCTTGACTTATATTCACAGAAACGGAAGTTCCTGAAGAAGATGCTACTCTGATTTTTTTGCAACAATGACCCAAAAACCGGCATCTGAAGATAAGCCTGACCGGGAATGCTCGAACACCTTCAGCTTTCCTGGCTGCTGAAAAAGGCTGGATCGTACTTCAACTACCTGGAAACCTGCAGCTTTCAGCCACGCCCCAACTACAGTCATATCATAGAAACGAGCATATTCATAAAAGGGATGCCCCTCATTTTTCTTCTTTTCCAGAGACTGCCCCCACGCCCCAGATGAAGGAATCATCCCGAGAACAAGATGACCACCCTTCTTTACAACCCGGGAACATTCATCAATCGCCTGCACAGGATCATTCAGAAAGCACAGGGCAAAGAGGAGAAAAGCCGTGCCCACACTGCTGTTTGCGAGGGGAAGCTCTTCGCCTGACGCCTGAATAACACCTATACCCCTTTTTTGAGACAGATACAAGGGGGCTATGGCAGGATCGACCCCAAAAGCGACATCCACTTCCCGGGCAAATCTGCCTGGTCCTACGCCAATTTCCAGCCTGGGACTTCCCAGCGGTGTTTTGATTTCTTTCAGCGCCGCCAGCTCAATATCAAAAAGCAGACTGTTTTCAAACCAGCTATCGTATTCATCAGCCTTCTGATCAAAGACCTGTGATGACTGTCTCCAGTCGATTGGTGTATTCATTGATACCTCCCTTATCCCTAATCGCCCACCGGAAAAAAAGTGACACATAAACCACTGAGGCCGGCTATTCTTTCGCAAATGTCAGCGTGATGCTTTTAACAACCGGGAGACTCTCTGGGAAAGCGGCGGATGACTGTAGTAAAAAGCTGTGTACCAGGGATGAGGATGCAGGTTTGCCAGATTATCCCGACCCAGCTTCACCAGGGCACGGGCAAGAGTATGAGGGGTTCCGGTAAGATCAACGGCATAACGGTCAGCCTCCCACTCATCCTTTCTCGAAAACCAGGCAAAAACAGGCTTCAACGGAAACAGGACCAGCATGGAACAAAAACCGACCAGCAGCAGTTTCACATACAGGGTTGGATCTGCAATTCCGAAAATCTGCGCCAGCCAGTCACCCTGAACAAGGGTCCAGGCAACATAAATGCCGACAAAGGAAAAACACTCCATCATCACAAGCCGTTTTAGGATATGCTTCTTCTTCCAGTGCCCTGCCTCATGGGCCAGAATGGCAAGAATCTCATCATCGCTGCTTTTTTCAAGCAGGGTGTCAAAAAGAACAATTCTCTTCACATGCCCGATACCGCTAAAGTAGGCATTCCCGTGCCCTGAACGTCTTGAGGCGTCCATCGTAAACACCCTTGAAATTGAAAGGCCTGCCCTTACAAACAACTGTTTAATTTTTTCCTCAAGTCCCTTGTCGGCAATTGGCACAAACTTATTAAAAAGAGGTTCAATCACATAAGGAGAAATATAGAGCATGAAGAGTTTAAAAATCAGCAGAAAGAGCCAGACCACAAGCCACCAGTATTCAGGAGAAGACTTGATGAGCCAGAAGACCGCGCCAAGAACAACAGCCGACAAAACTGTCGTCAACACCAGCCCCTTCACAGTATCGACAAGCCATAACCTCCACGTCTGCTTATTAAAGCCATACTTGTTTTCAATATGAAATGTCGAATAGAGACCAAAGGGAATGTGCAGAAGAAATTGGGCATAGGTGAGCAGAAGAAAAAAGGCAATACCGGTCACAATAAAAGACCACTCCTGGCTTACAAGCCAGGAATTATAGCTGTTGAGAAGACCGCCAAACAGAAAGACCAGCGTGACAGCCACATCCACCCCGGACGACAAAAAACCAAACCTGCTGTTATCAACCGAATAATCACGCATCTGCGTCAGGGTTTCCTGGTCGACAAACCCATCAAATCCTGACGGTATCCTGCTGCCATAATTCTCTATATGCCAGAGATTGACCAGGGCCAGAATATTCTCCACGGCCTTAACGAAAAGATAACCAAATAGTATAAGCAGCAACGGTTTCATTTGTGTAAATGTCCATATTCAAGTATTAAATAAAGTCTGTTCGGAGACTACCGTTTCCGGACAGAGGCAGCAAGGCAGCCCGCGAAGCACATTGTAAACAACCGGTCCAGATGCTCTTACAATCACAAAAGCCGGGCCCTGTCAACAGCAAGAAAAGAAAACCCATAGATCACAATGCCATCATCGCGCTTCCAGCAATCACTGAAAAACCCTGATGACTTCACCCTGACCTTCGAGCTGATCCCCACACGCGGCGGCAGAAACAGAAAGATTGACGCAACTCTCAGGCTTGCGGGGGACCTGACAATAGACGGCAGGATAGAGGCCGTCAGCATCACCGATAATGCCGGCGGTCATCCCGCCCTGACTCCTGACGTTGTCGGTCTGGAGATGAAGGAGCTGGGCCTGGATGTTATAAGTCATTTCTCCTGCAAGGACAAGAACCGCAACGAAATGGAAAGCCTGCTTTTCGGCTGGGACCGCGTAGGCCTTCACAACCTGCTTATCATCTCCGGTGACTATCCCCAAAAGGGTTACTGCGGCAATCCAAAGCCTGTTTTTGACATGGACAGTGTCCATGTTCTGGACCTGCTTTCCCACATGAACACCCTGGAATACTCATCGCATGCCACCATGCCCACCAGGTTTTTTAAAGGGGTCGTTGTCTCTCCGTTTAAAACCACTGAAGCAGAACAGATCATGCAGTACTACAAACTGCATCGCAAAATTATTGCCGGAGCCGATTATGTCATAACCCAGCTGGGTTATGACGCAAGAAAATTTCATGAGACCCTCCTCTACATGCAGCTCAACGGTCTCAACAAGCCGGTACTGGGAAATGTTTTCATTCCAAGCATGCCCCTTGTTGAGCTAATGCATAAAAACCAGTTGCCCGGATGTGTAATCCCGGATTCACTGTATAAAGAATTTCAACTGGAGGCAAAAGCAAAAGACCGGGGAAAAAAAGCACGGATCGATAGAGGAGCGAGGCTTCTTGCCGTTATGAAAGGCATGGGATACAACGGCGCCCATATCGGCGGGCCGGGACTGACCATGGAAGATTTCGATTTTCTGCTTACCCGGGCCACGAAATATGAAACGGAGTGGGAAAGCCTTATCCCGGACCTTACCAACTGGCCCCAGGATCAATTTTACTGTTACAGAAAAGACGAAAGGAGCGGCCTGAACCTTCCAGAACAGCTGCCGCGAAAGAAACCCGCCCTGATCCAGAAGCCAAGGCCGACCTTCACGGCGGCCAACCTCACCCACGTTCTCGTCTTTGAATCCGGAGGCCCTTTTTTCAAAATAGCCAAAAAAATATCCCTGGCCATGGCAGAGACGAGACTTCAGCGGCCGTTTCACCTCCTGGAATATTTGATAAAATTCATCCTGTTCAAATGTCAGGACTGCGGCGACTGCACACTATCCAAACTGGGTTTTATCTGTCCCCAGTCAAGTTGTGCTAAATATCTTTTGAACGGACCATGCGGAGGCAGCCGGGACGGCTGGTGTGAAATATACCCGGGACGCAGAAAATGCCTGTACGTAAGGGCATACCAGAGACTTGCGCCCTGGAAGAAAGAAGAACAGTTTAAAACGGGTTTCGTTCCTCCCCGCAACTGGAAACTAGCAGACAGTTCTTCCTGGATCAACTTCTTCTCAGGAAAAGACAACTCCGGAGGCTGCAGCAAAGAATAATGTTTTCAGAGATGATCAATGATCTGAAAAACGGCTGCCTTCCGGAACCCACCCCCCTGAAAAAAAGGCTGCGCTTTGCCTTCACCAAGAAGCTCGGCATTATAAAACAGCCTTATCTGCTCTGGCCTCCAGACCCCAAACAGAACCCCCCTGCCACTCATCTACTCTGGGCGGCGATCATCTTGGAAGACGCTGACAGCATTGCTCTTGCAACAGATATACTCATACAGGAACGACATGAAAAAATGGCGGCCAGGGCCGGCAGCCTGAAAGGGAAGAATATTCATGAAAGAGAGGCTGTTATCCAGTCAGTTCTCCAGGACCTGAACACTCTCCTTCCGCCGGGTTCTCTTCAATCTATGATGCAGGAAAAGATCCGGAAGTTCTTTTACTGAGCTTGCCGCTCCCGGTCCAGCCGGCATCCCGTATCTGCCGGACAAATCGTCCGGCAATATCCCACTTGTTCAAAGGGCTGACAAGGTAAATGCCGTCAACAAAGGAAGAGATATCCTCAACGAGTCTGGCCGTAATATCCATGGCCGCCTTGCGCTGATCAGCAACATCCGCATAGCGCCACAGCACCTCGCGGACAGCCTTGGGAACGGTTATACCAGGCACCTCGTTATGGATAAAATCAGCATTGCGGGCCGAGATAAGAGGGAAGATGCCAGGAAAGATTGCCATATCGAGATGGCTAGTCAGTTCAACCATCTTTTCCACCTCATTTTTATCAAACAGAGGCTGGGTCATGACAAAATGGGCGCCCTGGGCGGCCTTTTTCTCCAGTCGGCTAATCTGCATTTTTGGACTTGTCGGCCGGAAACTGAAGGCGCACCCTATGGAAAACCTGGTTTTCTGCTTGACCGGTTTGCCGGCCATGTTTACCCCCTGGTTAAAACGGCTCAACATCCGAATAAGTCCAAAAGAGTTGGTATCAAAAACACCATTTACCCCGGGCTGGTCTGTTGAACTGGCTGAGTCTCCCGTCACCGCAAGAATTGCTTCTATGCCAAGAATATGGGCTGCCATTATATGTGACTGCAGTCCAAGTCCATTCTGATCCCGGCAGGTCTGATGCAGAATGACCTGGACGCCGACTTCTTCCTTGATCCGGTGGGCCAGAGCAATATTACCGGCCCGAAGAATGGCAAGAGGATTTTCCCCCAGGCTCACGGCATCGGCCCCGCTCTCAGCAAGAAACTTCGCACCTTCGAGCACATTATCAATTTCAAGATGAGTAGGTGGGTCAAGTTCAACGATCACTGGCATTTGGTCTTTCTGGACCTGCTCAAGAAACCCCCCTGTCCCTGTTGCAACAATAGGCGCCTGGGGACTGACTGACTCTGATGTTTCAATATGAACAGGACCGGATCTGAGTGTTTTCTTGTGGCGAAGCTTGAGGGAGGAGCGAAATTCATGAATATGAGCAGGGACGGTTCCACAGCATCCACCGATAATCCGTACCCCCATCTTAATCATTTCTGCAGCTCTTTTTGCCATATAGGCAGGCTGGGCAGGATATATCATCCGGTGTCCAATAACCTCTGGAAGGCCGGCATTGGGAAAAGCGGAAAGAGGAACCTGACTTTCGGCAAGGGGCGCCATGCTTTCTATCGCCGTCAGCATGGGATCTATTCCACGACCGCAGTTGGTTCCAACAACACTGGCCCCTGCGGCAAGCAATTCCCTGGCGCAATCATAGGCAGTTATCCCCCTGGCGGTTTTACCTTTCGAAGGGTATACCATCTGGGCAATTATTGGCAGATCCGACAACTTCCTGGCAACGCCAAGAGCCATCAGAATTTCTTCGAGATGGGTAAATGTCTCAAGGATAATGATATCCACACCGCCTTCAACCAATGCGCCGATCTGCTCACTGAAGGCTTCGTTCATTTCCCCTTCAGTAACCTCCTCTGAAACAAGCGGGAACTCAATACCAGTCGGACCGACAGAACCGGCAACATACACATCATGCCCGGCCGCCTTACGGGCGAGCCGTACACCGGCCAGGTTGATCTCCCGAACCTGATCTTCTTTTCCGAGCTCCTGGAGATTAAACCTGTTTCCACCAAACGTATTGGTTTCGATGAGCTGGCTTCCGGCCCTGATATATTCTTCGTGAATAGAAAAAATAAGATCAGGATTTTTCACATTGAGGAGATCGATATTTTTCCCGAGGTCTATGCCTTTTTCATACAGATATGACCCAAAGGCACCATCTCCGAGAAGAACATGTTCCCTGATATATTCTTTAAAATCTGCTTTCATATTTAAATCTCCTGCATCGCAAAAACCACAGAACACAACCAACAGAGGATTGTGTGCCGACGGCCTGACAATACAGCATAATGCAACCGTTAAGAGTATTGTAAATCAGGTATCCATACCATATATACAGGCTCGCCCCAAAGAAAAAGTATTTACCCCTGTCATTTGCAGGTAAGGATTATTATAGTACTTATAAATCGTTTCTGGTTTCGAGTTTCGGATTAAACAATCAAAACTCGCTCTCTGAAACTGAAAGCCCCACAATTCATAGGCAACAGAGGAGAACCTCATGAAAAAGGCCATGTTCTATGAAGCAGCTGCAGACAACAAGGTTGTCTGCGGACTCTGCAATCATCACTGCCGAATCAAAGACGGCAGCAGAGGCATATGCGGAGTAAGGGAAAACCAGGGCGGACGCCTTTACAGCCTGGTTTACGGCAAACTTGTTTCAGAAAACAGCGATCCGGTCGAAAAAAAACCGCTGTTTCATTTCCAGCCCGGTTCCCGGTCCTATTCAATATCAACCGTCGGCTGCAACTTCCGCTGCCTTCATTGCCAGAATTTTCAGATCTCACAATATCCGCGGATGCACGACGGAGATATTTTCGGCACCAACCGAACTCCTGCTTCTGTTATTGAGGCCGCCGACCGCGCCAGTTGCCAGAGCATCAGCTACACCTACGTGGAACCCACTGTTTTTTATGAATTTGCCTATGACTGTGCGGTGCTGGCCCGCAAGAAAGGTCTGAAAAACATCTTTGTCAGCAACGGCTATATGTCACCTGAGGTCACCCGGCACCTGTCAAAAGTTCTGGATGGAATCAACATTGACATCAAAGCCTTTACCTCCGACTTTTACACCAAGGTCTGCAAAGCAAAACTGCAGCCTGTGCTTGATAACGTCAGGCTCATGCACGAACTGGGAGTCTGGGTTGAAGTCACCACTCTGATTATTCCCGGACATAACGATTCCACTGATGAACTACAGGAAATCGCCCGTTTCATCAAGTCCGTCAACGCCTCAATCCCATGGCATGTGACGGCATTTTATCCCACCTACAAGATGACAGATCGACCGCCAACACCAGTTTCCACCCTGCGCAAGGCCCGGGAAATAGGACTCAAAGAAGGACTGCGCTTCGTGTATGAAGGAAATATCCCGGGTGAAGGCGGTGAAAACACCTATTGCCCGGCCTGCGGAATGGAACTGATCAGCCGTTTTGGATTTTCAATTCTCCACAACAGAATACAGGATGGTCGCTGCTCCGATTGCGGTGAACAGATTAAGGGAGTATGGACATAACCATGCCCAACGGCATCTTATCCGGACTGCTGCTGGCAGCAATTCTCTACATCAGCTTCAGTGCCACCATCTTTTTCACCCAGACCCGGATGGTCTATTTTCCGGAACGCGAAATAATCACAACACCTTCGGCAATACAGCTCCCCTTCCGGGATATCACCTTCAGGGCCGAAGACGGGACCCGGCTGACAGGCTGGTTTATCCCTGCTGCAAACCCCAAAGGAGTCATCCTTTTCTGCCATGGCAATGCAGGCAATATCTCACACCGCCTTGACACCATTGATCTTTTTCATCGTTTAGGCTACTCCACCTTTATTTTTGATTATCGGGGATATGGCAAAAGCGAGGGTTCTCCTTCAGAAAAAGGGACCTACCAGGATGTGGAGGCCGCCTGGAAACATCTTGTAGACACAGAGGGAATGAAACACAGTGATATTATCATCTTCGGCCGCTCTCTGGGGAGTTCCATCGGCGCATGGCTGGCAGGGCAAGAACAGCCGGCAGCCTGCATACTGGAATCGAGTTTCACCTCAGCAAAGGATGTAGCTGCAACCCTGTATCCATACCTTCCTGTTTCCATTCTCTGCCGATATAAATATGACAGTGAGGAAGCTCTCAAAACGTCACGATGCCCCCTCCTTTTCATACACAGCACAGATGACGAGATCATTCCAATCAAGCTTGGCAGGAAACTCTTTGAAGCGTCTCCGGAGCCAAAGACATTTATTGAAATCGAAGGCGATCATAATAGCGGCTTCCTTCTCTCGTCCCGCAAATACGAAGACGGCATCCGTGCTTTTCTCGGCAGCCTGAAAACACCTCCTCCCACTACAAAGTGAAAGTGAAGCTCGACAAGCCTGTCATTTCCTGGGCCCTGTATGACTGGGCCAATTCGGCCTTTGCCACCTGCATTATGGCCGGCTTCTTCCCTATCTTCTTTAAAGGGTACTGGAATTATGGGGTTGATGTTTCCACCAGTACTTTCAGGCTGGGACTTGCTAACTCCACGGGAAGCCTTTTTGTGATTCTTCTAGCCCCATTGCTCGGGGCTATTGCCGATAAGGGCAGAACCAGGAAAAAATTCCTCTTTGCTTTTACCCTCCTGGGAGTGGTCCTGAGCGCATCACTTTCTCTTGTTCCCCAGGGAAACTGGCAGATTGCCTCTCTTGCATATATCCTAGCGATTATAGGTTTTTCCGGAGCCCTCATCTTTTACGACTCTCTTCTTATCGGCATTGCTTCCCCAGACAAAAGAGACATGGTTTCATCCATAGGATTTGGAGCAGGCTATCTGGGGGGTGGGCTCCTTTTTGGACTGAATGTCTTCATGGCCCTCAAACCTTCTTTCTTCGGTCTTCCCAACGCGGAAACGGCTATCAGAATATCTTTTGTAATGGTGTCTCTCTGGTGGATTTTTTTCAGCCTCCCCCTTCTGCGATGGGTACCTGAACCGCCCATCCAACATGCCCCCCAGAAAGGATGGGAATCTGCCCGACATGGTGTCAAACAGCTCATTTCGACCTTCCATGAAATCCGCCGACTGCGTGTCGTCTTCCTCTTCCTTATTGCCTACTGGCTGTATATAGACGGAGTAGACACCATCGTACGCATGGCTGTTGATTATGGAATGTCTCTCGGTTTTGACAGCAACAGCCTGATTGTCGCCCTGCTTATTACCCAATTTGTAGGCTTTCCCTCCGCCCTTGTTTTTGGCATGATCGGCGGCAAGATAGGAACAAAAAAAGCAATCCTGATTGGCCTTTGTGTGTATACCGGGGTAACCATCTGGGCAGTCTTCATGAACAGTGTCATCGAATTTTACGGCCTGGCCGTCGTGATAGGGTTGGTCCAGGGAGGTGTCCAGTCACTGAGCCGGTCCCTATACTCCCGTATTATTCCCCAGGGCCAGGCCGCTGAATTCTTCGGATTCTACAATATGCTCGGGAAATTCGCGGCCATCATAGGCCCCCTGCTCATGGGAGGTTTAAGCATCCTCACCGGCAGCCCCAGGATTTCTATTTTATCTATTGTCATCCTCTTTGTCTCCGGAGGGATTCTCCTCTGCTTTGTCGACGAAAAAAAAGGCGCCGATCTTGTACGGGAAATCAGGTAGCATGAGGCACAAAATTAAAAAACTCTAAAACACTAATTCCTTTTGCCTTTTGCCTTTTGCCTTTTGCCTTTTGCCTTTTGCCTTTATATCTACCATCATCAACCTCAGCGTAACATTAATAACATTTGCAATTGAAAGAAAAAACACTCCCCCAGTTGACCTTCTTTCAAGCTTTATACTACAATAATATCACTGCTAAACAGACTGGAAGGTACCTTGAAAAATTAGGACTTTTGTTTGCTAGCAAGGAATGACAAAATTAAAAAGCGCAGCATACCGAGGTATGTGAGCACTTTTCATTTTGACAATGACACCGCTAGCGAGCAAAAAGTCAATTTTTCATGGTTGCCTGGAAATTACTGCACACCCGGCAAGCTTTCCCAAGCAAACAAAAGCCCTGGGTTTCAGTACACCTTAATGGAGAAAATTATGCCAACCGACGTAACTCAATACGCGATCCCCGCCGCAGCTTTTCTCGTGGGATTTCTTATCAGTTTTTTGATTCTCAAATCAAAAAATACGCAGACCTCATCTGCTCTGGGCAAAGAAATCTCTGAACTCAATGATTCACTTAAAAGCACTGAAGAAGAGCTGGCCTACGCCACAAACAATCACATGGCATCCCAGGAAAAAACTGAAGGACTGGAAATCCAGAAAAAAGACCTGGAAACCAGACTGACTGCCTCTGAGAAAGAAGCCGGGAAGATTCCCCAGCTTGAAACAGAACGTGATGAAAGCCGCAGGATTGAAAATGAGCTGCAGCAGAAAATAAGCGAACTTTCTGATCAACTGGCAATATTCTCAGAAAAAGATGACGACAGTCAAAAACTTGTCGACGAACTTGCCGAGCAGAAAACCAAAGTTGAAGAACTTGAAAAAGCTGTTCTGGATTCTGAAACACAACGTGCTGCAGACGATGACAAGCTAAACGAACACCAGAAGCTGGTCGATGAGCATGAAGAACAGAAAGGAAAAATCGCCGAACTTGAGGCAACTATTGCTGAATACTCGGAGAAACTTGCCGAAAGCGACACAATAAAAACCGAACAGCAGGCTCTTGCTGATGAACTTGCTGCCCACAAGACAAAAATAGAAACACTGGAGCAAACCCTTCGCGACACCGAAGAAGAGTTGGGACAGACCCTTCAGGATTATGAAACACACCTTGCTGAAAGCACTGAAAAACAGGAATCAAAAGAAGTCACGACAGAACCCGACCAGGCAACTCTTGAACTCCAGAAGATAATCGATACTTTTTCAGCAAAGATTGCCAGGGAAGTTGTCCAATAAGCACTAGTATAAAAGGCAATAAGGAGACATTGTGATAAAAATTGGGATAATAGGCGGCTCCGGACTGGATGATCCGAATATACTGGAGAATCCACTTGAAGTTAAAATAGGAACTCCGTACGGAAACACATCATCTTCACTCACCTGCGGGAAAATCCATGGCGTAGAAGTCGCCATCCTCGCCCGACATGGCAAGGACCACTCCATCCCCCCATCCAATGTCAATTTCCGTGCAAATATCTGGGCATTAAAAGAATACGGCTGCTCCCATATCATGGCTGCTACTGCAGTTGGTTCCCTGCGCCAGGAAATAGAACCGGGACATCTTGTTTTTCCTGATCAATTCATCGATTTCACAAAAAAACGGGAAACAACATTTTTTAATGAAAATACTGTTGTCCACACCCCCATGGCAGAACCTTTCTGCCCTCATCTCAGGCAGCTCTATGCCCAATCTGCAGAGTCCCTTGGCCTTCCTCATCACAACGGCAAAACAGTGATAACCATTGAAGGACCCCGTTTCTCAACCAAGGCTGAAAGCCACATGTTCCGAAGCTGGCATGCAGATGTCATCAATATGAGTACTGTGCCGGAAGTGAATCTTGCCAGGGAAAAGAAGATACATTATGCTTCTGTTGCCATGTCAACAGACTATGACTGCTGGCATGAAGATGAAGAGCCGGTAACCTGGGAGATGATTCTCGAAACCATGAAGAAAAACTCAGACAGCGTTATCAGACTTTTCCTGGATGTCATACCGAAAATTGAAAAGTATGAGGATGTATGTATTCGTTAAAGATAGACCTCCCAGCACATACTTTTTAAGAAGACTTCGGCATATTGGCAAACAAAAGACTTATAAAAGTATCCAAAGAGTTTCCGGTCTGAGATTTAAGTAATTAAGTTTTAAGCTTTAAGTACATCTATGACATCAGCTTCCTTGCTTAACACTTAATTACTTAAACCTTAAAACTATGGCCCATACATGGCCACAGCTAACAACTTGAAATTAATACCCAAATTATAGCATTTCACACTACTGAAACACCAACAAGGAGAAAATAATGCCCATTAAGACAAGAATACGCACAGTGCCTGATTACCCAAAAAAAGGAATCATGTTCAGGGATATAACAACTCTTATTAAAGATCCCGTGGGATTTCGGCTGGTGATCGATAACCTTACCCAGCGCTATCTGTCCGGAGAAATTCAATTTGATATCATTGTTGGCATTGAGGCACGGGGATTTATTATGGGCGGGGCTCTTTCCTACACACTGGGAAAAGGGTTTATACCCATCAGAAAATCAGGAAAACTCCCTGCAGATGTGGAAAAACAGGAATATGCCCTGGAGTATGGTACCGACACAATCGAAATCCATAAGGATGCTTTCAAAAAAGGAGCAAAGGTTCTCGTGGTTGACGATCTGCTTGCCACAGGCGGAACCGCTCTGGCCGCAGCCTCTCTCATTGAAAAAATCGGCGGTGAAGTGGTTGAGATGGCGTTTATTGTAAACCTTCCCGACGTCGGCGGCGAAAAGAAACTTGCGGACAAGGGATACAAAATATACTCACTAACTGAATTTGAGGGAGAATAATAACAGCTCCCCCAGACGCCTCTACTATAACGCCTGTAAATACCCAGTCCGGGTCAGGCCGCTTGACGGCCTGACCACCCTCTCACACTTCCCCCCCTGCTTTAAATCTGTATTCTCTGGAGAAATATTGCCGGATAATCGATTCCATCTTTTTTTCCAATTTCTGCTCTGAACACGCGGCAAACTGATCGTAAAGAGACTTGGCAATCGTATTGAAAGTATCCAGATGAAACGGATCGAAATGGCTCCCCCGCCCCTGATTCAAAATATCCATTGCCTTATCAAAGGACATTGCTTTTTTATAAGGCCGACTGGAAATCAGGGCATCAAAGACATCGGCAACGGCAAAAATTCTGGCATTCACGGGAATTTTTGAGCCGACAAAACCATGGGGATAGCCCTCTCCTGCAAATTTCTCATGATGATAGCCAACCACATCAGTAGCATCCTTCAGCCATTCCGAACGTCGTACAATATCTATTCCATGGTTGACGTGAAGTTTCATTATTTCAAATTCGCTTTCCGACAACTTCCCGGGTTTCAGGAGGATCTGATCACTAATCCCGATCTTGCCGACATCATGCAGGAAAGCACCTTTTATCAAGCCCTGGATCAATTTCGGTTTCAAACCGACTGTTTCCGCCAGTGTGACTGAATAGATGGTGACCCGGTAATTATGACTGTCAGTATCGCTGTCCCGTTTGGCAATGGCACTGCCTATAACCCGCAGAGTTTCAATATTTGACTCAAGAAGATTCTCAGTCATCATCGTAAGCTGCCGTATAAGTGTGACGATAACCGGATAGAGAATAAGAGTGGTCAGGAGAACGATACCCATTGCCCCGAAGACAGACCTCGCTATTCGGCCCATCACTTCATCCCGGGCAATGTCTGACACGGCAAAAACACCTTCGACAACTGCAACATTGCTGCCGGCGCTATTGGTGAGTGGAAAGGTCAGCTGAACATACGGCACCCCCTTAATACGCTTGAACGTATGTTCACTGTTCATGTCTTCTGGGAGTAGATGGGTGAATGACTGCACTAAATTATCGACATCACCCATATGAGCGTACTGCGTATCGATTTCAGTCCCTATCTCCTTTCCCTGAAGGTCATAGATACTTGAATAAACAAGCTGCCCCATCCATTGCCTTGACTTGCCGGCAATGAGGAGCATCTTCAATTCCTGCTGAAGAACAGACTGGTCAATCTCTCCAAGAGAATCAAGCATGGGCCGGACCTGGGTATTAAAACTGGAAACGATTTCACCGGCACGATCATTGACGATACGGCCCAGACGTTGAAACTCAACAACAAATACGGCCACTGCAAGAATAACGGATATCATGGTGCCAGCTGTGACGAGTCTGAACAGCAGCTGCCTTTTTATAGAGCTTTTCGTTAGAGCCCTCTTTATCAGAAATCGAAGCCTGTACCTGCCTGCAAAGTTCCTTCTATTTTTTATTTTTTTCCAGCATAGTGCCATACGTTAATTATTACTGTTCC
>JACNJZ010000066.1 GCA_014382295.1 Candidatus Desulfobia pelagia
AAATGCGTTAGACTTTGATACCGACAATAACTACCAAGTGCAGGTGACCGCTACTGATAATGGTATTCCCGTTTCCTCGGCAATCCAGTCAATTAGTGTTTCAGTAACTGATGTCAATGAACCTCCAACCGCAATTAACATTAGCAACAATGCCGTTGATGAGCTAATCGACACAACAGGATGGTACAGTATTGGGATCCTTACAAGTATTGATCCTGATGTAGGCGACACCTTTTCCTTCTCTGTTGTTGGCGGTGCTGACCAAGGTGATTTCGGCATTGGTGGCGCAGGATCTAACGAATTACTGATCAGTGACGGCGTACTTGATTTTGAGACGAAACCCAGCTACGACGTTATAGTGCGGACTACCGATTCTGGAAATCTTACCTTTGACCAAATTATTACTATTACAATCATCGATATCAATGATCCACCTGAAGCAAATGATGATTCCTACACTGTTAACGAAGATACACCGAACATCAATTTCACGGTTTTGATTAACGACACTGATCCGGAAGGGGACACTCTAACTGTTTTTGCAGTAGGAACTCCAGATCAAGGCGGAACAGCCACAATAAGCGGCACCAATGACTCCATTGTCTATACACCGTTTCTCGACTTCTATGGAACAGAGACGTTTACTTATACTGCAGATGACAACAATGGTGGTACAGATACCTCCACAGTTACTGTAACTATTCTGCCGGTTCCAGATCCACCGATTGCCGATGATCTCAGTTTTTCGACAACAGTAAATACTGATATTTATGACTATGTATCAGGCAGTGATCCGGATGGGGATCTATTTGCCTTTTATTTCCCTCCCGTTACAGGCAGTTTAGGAGAGGCTACACTCCTCGATATGCATACAATAGAGGATTTTGGGGGATTTCACTATCATCCACAAAATGGTGTTACTGGAGTGGACACATTCACCTATTATACCTGGAAGCCTGATCCAAATGGTGATATTTGGTATTCAAATCCTGCGACTATAACGATTACGATCTACGCAGAAAACTTTGCTCCGGTTGCCTATGACGGCCTCCTCAATGTGGTTATGGATACACCATCATCTGGAACTCTTACCATGACGGATCCCAATTCTGGTGGCAGTCATATATACAGTATTTTAGCTAATGGTAGTTTAGGAACTGCTGTTATAGATAATCCCAGCACTGGTACCTTTACTTATACACCAAATCCAGGAGCTACCGGTACAGACTCATTTACCTATAAAGTCAACGATAGTATTGTTGATTCCAATGAAGCCACCATAACAGTCTCTATTCTTGATTCTGCTGCTCTTATGGTCATTAAACGGATTAGTATCACTCCAACCGAGGAGACATATGCAGGTAGTTATCGTCCATCCTTAAGTTCAGATGGCAGATATATCTCGTTTAACTCATATGCAAATAATCTTGTTAACGGTGTGTCTGGTGGTCAAATATATATTTACGATCGTGTTCTTGACACGATGGAACTCGTTAGCCAGTCAAATTCAAGTGATCCAGGAGATGATACCAGTGATTATCCGTCAATTAATGGCGATGGGCAATATGTTGCATTTTCTAGCTTTTCCAGCAACCTTGTAACCGGTGATACAGATCAATTTACAGATATTTTTGTTCGCGATATACAAAGCGGACAGACTGAAATTATTAGCATTAATGACCTAGGAGTCTTGGGCAATAATACATCTCATTTCCCCTCTATAAATGATGATGGCCGGTATGTGGCTTTCGAATCTACAGCAGATAATCTTGTTATCAACGACACAAACACGGTCTCTGATATTTTTGTTCATGACCGCCTTAACAATACAACAGAGCGTATAAGCATCTCCAGCACCGGCGATCAAGCCAATAGAGACAGCTCCAAAGCTTCTATCAGCCAGGATGGTCGATATGTAGCATTTGAATCATCTGCCACTAATCTGGTTGCCGGGATAACTGGCTCCCATATCTTTGTCCATGATCGTCAGACCGGCAATACTGGAATAGTGAGTATCTCCAGTGCCGCTGTGGAAGGTAACGGTCGAAGCGACAACCCTTCAATAAGCGCTGACGGACGATATGTTGTTTTTGGATCCTTCAGCACAAATCTTATTGCCAATGATACCAATGGAGTCTCTGACATATTTGTCCATGACAGGCAAACAGGGGCCACAAGCCGAATAAGTGTTTCAAGCGCTGGGGCTGAAGGCGATTTTGGAAGTTCCTGTTATCACCAGAATTCTATAAGTGAGGATGGCCAGTATATCATTTTTGAATCTGATGCGACAAATCTTGTTGCAGGTGACACAAACGGCGCAAAAGATATTTTTGTTCACGACCAATCCACAGAAGAAACCCGAAGGATCAGCACATCAACCTTTGGAGCCGAAGGTGACAATCAGAGCTGGTGGCCATCGATCAGTGCTGATGGTCAGGTTAACGCCTTCAGCTCAGAGGCTTCCAACCTGGTGGGTAATGATACAAATAACAGCTGGGATGTTTTTATAGTACACCCCTTTAACAATTAGAGCGTTCATAACAAAGGGCACAAAAAACACAGCAAAAGTAGAGCACCCTCTGTGTTCTTCTGTGTCCTTCGTGGTTAAAACCTAACTGGATTCCCCTTTCCTGATACCTGCTTTTTCCATCTTGTAACGAAGCACCCTTTCACTTATCCCAAGTGATTCCGCCGCTTTTGTCTGTACCCAATCATTATCGCGAAGGGCTGTCAGCAGCATCTCCCGTTCAACACCAGCAAGACGCTCTGTTAAATCCCCGCTAGGGATACCAGACCGTGCTTCCCGAATCTCCGGAGGCAAATCCTGAGGACGAATGATATTACCGCGACTTAAAGTAACAGTGCGCTGCACGAGATGCTCAAGCTCCCTGACATTTCCCGGGTAATCGTAGCGGACAAGGAAATCCATTGCTTCCGGAGCAAAATGAATATCATTGAGGCCATATTTTTCAAGGAAAAAATCCACCAGTTGCGGGATGTCTTCCTTGCGTTTTCTCAACGGAGGAACATTAATCTCAAGGACGTTAAGACGAAAGTAGAGATCTTCCCGAAACCCTCCGTCAGCAATCATCTTTTTCAAATCACGGTTGGTGGCAGCAAGCACCCTGACATCAATCTCAATCTCTTTTTCAGAGCCGACCCGGCTTATCCTTTTTTCTTGGAGAGCACGCAGAAGCTTAGCCTGAAGATTCACAGGAAGTTCTCCTACTTCATCAAGAAACAAGGTTCCATTCTGAGACACTTCAAAACGCCCTTTACGCTGTGATGAGGCCCCAGTGAAAGATCCTTTTTCATGACCGAAAAGCTCTGATTCGAAAAGGTTTTCAGGAACTGCGGCACAGTTAAGTTCGATAAACGGGGCTCCCATGCGGGGACTCAGCTCATGAATGAGACGTGCAACAAGTTCCTTTCCTGTCCCTGTTTCTCCACGAATCAGAACGCTCCATGGTGTCCCAGATACACGGCGGACCATGGAAAGAAGTTCTTTCATTGGAGTACTGCTTCCAATTATTTTTAGCGGCAAATCATCCTGGGCAATTTTTTCTACAACATGCTCAGTATCCTGCACAACAAGTATATCCTGCTCAATGTGCCTGATTTTTTCGAGAAGATCCGTAAGGTTCACCGGTTTTTCAAGAAAATCATCAGCACCGAGCTGCATGACATTGACGGCTGTCTGCACTGCTCCATAGGCTGTTATCATAATAGCCCGGATGAAAGGATTTATTGCCTTCATGCGGGCCAGGACTTCATCTCCGTTCATATCAGGCATTCTGTGATCGAGCAGAACCAGCTGGACAGAAGTTTTTGAGAATGCGCGTAAAGCTTCACCACCGTCAGAGGCAGATTCAACATCAAATCCCTGATTTTTCAGAAATCCGGTGAGCATTTCCCTCTGAAGGGAATCATCATCAACGACAAGAATTTTCATAGCAAAAAGTAGGTTGATTAATCAGCTGCACGTAATTGAACAGTAACTATAAACGTGGCATTATTCACATCAGTTTCAATGACCATCCGGCCATCATGTGCTTCTACAATCCTTTTACTGATGGCCAAACCCAGGCCGCAGCCTTTGGTTTTCGTGGTAAAATAGGGTTCTGTAATTTTATCAAAATCCATATCTGAAACCGTTACACCCCTATTTTTCAGAACAACAGTAACCTGTTCATTTTCTGAAAGCAATTGAGCCTGAAGAAAGCCGCCGTCCGGCTGGGCCTCAATGGCATTCTTTACAAGATTCTCAAAGACCTGTCCCAAGAGTTCAGGATCTCCTTTCACGAATATATTTGATTCAAAATTGCCTGTTATTTCAACGCCCTGATCTCTACACTGCTGATCATATAAAGTAACAACCGACTTGAGAATCTCTGTAATATTCACCTTTTGTTCATTAAGCACAACAGCCCTGGTGTACTTCTGAAGATCTGAAACAATTCTGTTTGTGCGCTGGACAGCAGTTTCCATGGAATGGAGAAGCTGGTGATGTTCCGGAGACAAGGCAGCCGCCTCTAACTGCAGGCGCTGCAACCCGATACTAATGGCGTTTAAGGGATTTCTGACTTCGTGGGCAATGGTAGCGGCTGCTCTGCCTAATGAAGCTTCTTCATGCTGACGGGCCAGCCTTCTTTCGAAATCACGTGTTCTTCTTTTTTCTGCTGCCTGATATCTATATAAAAGCCAGGAGAAAAAAGATCCAAGCATGCCCAGAACAGTAATGAAAAGAAAAAATTCTCTGCGCAGCACTTTAATTCGTTTTGAGAAACGCCGGGCATCAAAACCTACTATTAATGTATCGTCTCCCAGAGACAAACGGGTTTCAGCCACAGGATTCCGGTCTACTGCAACCATTTTAATGGTAGGTTTATCATTAAGCCGGGCATCTTCTTTTTCTGAAACAATCCTGATATGTTCAATTCCAGGCAACCCAGTTAATGATGATATCAAAGTATCGAGGCCCGATTTTTCGCGTAATTCTTCTATCCGATTAGCAGGCATCCCTATAACAATGCATCCATTTCCGTTGTCACTGTTGGAAAATGAAGGGATACTGAGTGTATACATATGTTGATCTGCTAAATGCTGCAGCCCTACTCCAACCTTGCTGCATAAATAGTCTTCCGGCAGCCAACCAACAGGTCCATCAACAATTATTTCACGGTCACGGACAAGTCTGATTCCGGCAAGACGCGCCTCTTCAGAAAAAGCGGTGATTTCTGGAGTAGACAGAGGTTCAATCGCATCAAGATAACCGACAAAATCAGCACTATTCCCAAGAAAAATTTCCATGATTTCTTCAACGCTCTGTTGGGAAAGAACTGTTGTTTCAATATTAAGGCGGACAACTCCTGAAACAATTATGGCAAGTTCACTGGAATACTTTTGGAAGCTTTTATTGACCAGAACCATCTGGTAATAGAAGTACCCAAGGGAACACAATATAAGAAGTATGAAGAGAAAGAGATTCCCTTTCCAACCGGGAAGATAATGGAAAAGGGCCGGGATTTTACGGTCTTGGCTGTTATGAGCTTCAGAATGATCTAAAAATGCCATTAGTTGCCTGTATTCTGAAGTTGCTGCTCCACGTCATTTATCTGTTCCGGCAGTGCATATGGATGTTGTCCGTGCCTTTCAGGAGAACATCGTCTCCCAAAATTTTTCCTATGCGGTCTGTCTTTGTCACAATCCCTGCCAAGACGGCCCCGAATCCCTGTTGGATCAAGACCTCCACGCAATCCGCATCCCCTTATATCACTGGCTAAAAAAAGATCTGATTCAGTATCAAATTCTCCTCTTATGCGAATCTGCTGCCCTGGAGCAGGACACTGAAACATTCTGTTTTTATGCTCCTGACGCATCCTGTGTTTCCCTGGAAGTCGAACAGTAACAGCTATATTTTTATTTTCAACTAACTGCTCATCTTCATGAACTGAAGAGTACTCAATTGGCTGAACCACAACCTCTCCCTTCTGCTGATCAACAGAAATCACCGTACCCCTGAGATATTCTTCAGCGAATACCTGGGCGGGGAACAAAAAAGCAATGATTAACAACAGAGAAAAGGGATACATACATGACCATGTTGATTTTGAAATATTTCTAAATTTGAGATCGTAAAACATATAAATTAACCACAGAGCACACAGAGTTCACAGAGATAACAGGTTGAAATAAAAAAGATTTCTCTGTGGTCTCCGTGTGCTCTGTGGTAAGAAAAAACTATTTACAAATCAAACTACCATCTGCCGCCTTTACCGCGATGACCTTCGCCAGGACCATCACAGCCA
>JACNJZ010000068.1:0-21411 GCA_014382295.1 Candidatus Desulfobia pelagia
AACGGTCAAGGTCCTTCCTCAACCCCTAATGACATCGAGGGGCTTTGTTTTAGGTACCCCTCAAGCATTGGTGGCCGGTGTGTAAAATTTAAAAGGGGCGCCACCATGTTGGGGGCATTATCCGTCTCAGGGAGCACTCTTGCTTCTACGATACTTGCTAAAGCGGTGACCCCAGGGACAGGGAGTCCAAACTCAATGTTTATAGACCTGACAACAGCCGGGACTGGATATACAGCCTTCGGTGGTATATTTGGGGAGTTTGCTGCTCAGTCTGTTACATCTGCACTAACGCTGTACGGCCCCTCTGGGGTTTTGGACTCCCAAACAGTAGTTCTCGGTAGCATGATTAACGGTCGTCCGCAGACATTTTTTGGATGGACTTCAACAGGTGGAGACACCATTACGGGGATAAACTTCTATTCAAACTATCATACTAGTGGGTTAGACAACATACAGTTTGGACAGTCACGAGCCCCCGTTCCCGAACCAGCCACTGTCTTGGTTCAGCGTGAATTGGAATTTTCTGATGTCTGAGTTAACATACTCAGCCAAAGGAGAATTCTATGAAAAAGAAACGTCACAATTACACACCGGATGAAAAAGTAACCATATTAAAACGCCATTTGGTCGACAAGATACCGGTTTCCGATATCTGCGATCAATATACACTGCAACCGACCGTTTTTTATCGATGGCAGAAAGAGTTTTTTGAAAATGGAGCAGCAGCCTTCGACAAACCGCAATCTCGCCAGGAAAAGAAAAAAGAGAAGCGAATAAAAGCTCTTGAGCAGAAGTTGCAAGTAAAAAACGAAGTGCTTTCCGAACTGATGGAGGAGCACGTTAAATTAAAAAAAAGTCTTGGGGAGCTCTGAAAGGCAGCTGGGTTCCCCATGATACTCGTGATTCCATTGTTGATTTTATAAAATACTGGGTTGAGCGAACAGAAATCCCAGCATACCGCTATAGAGGCTGGCTCGGTCTAACGGCCAGCAAATATGGCAATTGGCAGAGCCGATACGGCAAAGCCAATGAACACAATGCCAAAATTCCACGTGATTTCTGGCTTGAAGAGTGGGAGCAGGAAGAGATCATAAAATACTATAATGATCATCCTCTGGAAGGCTATCGACGCCTGACGTTCATGATGCTTGATCAGAATATAGTAGCTGTCTCACCCAGCTCTACCTATAGAGTTTTAAAGAAAGCCGGCTTGCTGAATCGCTGGTCACCGAAGTCATCCAAAAAAGGAACTGGCTTCACTCAACCGCTTCGGCCTCATGAGCATTGGCATATTGATATTTCATACCTCAATATCTGCGGGACTTTTTATTACTTGTGTAGCATTTTGGATGGCTGCAGTCGATATATTATCCACTGGGAAATTCGAGAATCAATGACCGAGGCGGATGTCGAAATTGTGATCCAAAGAGCAAAGGAGATGTTCCCAGGGGTAAAACCCAGAATTATATCTGACAACGGACCTCAGTTTATAGCGAAAGACTTTAAGGAATTTATCAGGGTTTCCGGCATGAAACATGTCCGCACAGCCCCTTATTACCCACAAAGCAACGGAAAGATAGAACGCTGGCACAGAACGATAAAAAGTGAGTGTATCCGCCCTGGGGTTCTCCTTTCCTTGGTCGATGCCCGAGAAGTTGTCGGGAGATATATCAGGCACTACAACAATGAAAGACTGAATAGTGCTATTGGCTACATTGCTCCCAAAGCCAAGCTTGAAGGTCGAGATAAACAAATTTTCAAAGAGCGAGATAAAAAATTAGAGGCAGCTCGTGAAACCCGCCGAATAAAAAGACAGCAGCAAAAAGCAGCCTGAAAGCATGATCGTCAGATTTTTAAAGGCCAAGCCCTTCGGGTGGCTACGCCAGCCTTGAAAAATCTTTCTTGCTCATGCTGATACAAAAAGTATAAGTTCATGTGATTATCAAAATGATATCACATTACTCGTTAACTCAAGCTAACGGATTTTCCGATTCCGTCTGAAGCAGAACACCACCATGCTCCTTTTTTGCACAGGTCTAGTAGGTCTTGCTGGCGCCAGATTTAGAAGGAAGAAAAAGTAAAGGTTTCTTTAATATCTCATAAGGCCAAGGTGTTTCCTCTCGCCTTGCTTTCAATCTATAGCTTATGGAAGAGATATGGATGATTTGTCTACAGAGAAGAGAGCGTGCAGAAGATATGATGTAACTGATTTTGTAGTTGCAGTTTTTTCAACCAGACTTGGACGTGTTGTCAACATTAGCAGAAGTGGTTTAGCTATTCAGCTAACCGATACAGATTTTGAGACGTTGCCAGATGAGTGTAAAACTTCTCTTCTCTCAAGGAGCAACGGCTTTCTGATTAAAGACGTTTCATTAAAACTAGTTCGAAGAGAAGTTATGCTCTCTGTTCCTATTAATAGTGCGAAATTACAAACTATTGGCGCTAAATTTCATACCTCTGATTCTATTCAGCTATCCAAAATAAAACGATGCCTTTTTTTATGGTCCTATAGTTAATATTTAACTTTAATTAATCTCAAATCCCAAAAGGCTGGAGACTATGTCTCTGGCCTTTTTTTATGGTGTGCCAGGCATGGCACGCAGTGCCGTGACAGGCACTATCCGAACTGTTGTGGTGATAGTTTGGATGATTTGGAGGTGAAAGTCCTCTGCAGGCCCGGCAAGGGGAACTGCTAGCCGGACGGCAAGGTTAACATCGTGAGGTGTTGGCTGAAGGAAGCCGCAGGCAAAACACTGACTCGACGAACAGAAATCGCATACGAGGCGGTCGTATCGGGTAAGAAGGCCATTATCTTCAAAGCCCAATACTTGTAAGAAAGTACGGTCGTAAATGCGGCGGGTATAAGTGTGAAGGTCGCGTGTCTTACCCTGGGA
Source organism: Candidatus Desulfobia pelagia (assembly GCA_014382295.1). Classification (GTDB taxonomy): domain Bacteria; phylum Desulfobacterota; class Desulfobulbia; order Desulfobulbales; family SURF-16; genus Desulfobia; species Desulfobia pelagia. The sequence goes on from JACNJZ010000068.1 coordinate 2,895, forward strand.
GATCTGTGAATCTGCCTTGTGCTACCTGCACCGTGAGGTGTAGCGATGGGTTTACAGAAGTCAGCAGAGGCCATATTAGCTGAATAGACCATTCAGTGAAGGGCTGAACCTGTTGAAGGAGAGGAACATATGGCTATTTGTACTGAGCAGATGCCTCGTAAGAGGGCCTTAAAGCCGGGAAGTAGCGGACGGAATCCGTGAGGTAAGGCTGGGCGCTTATAGGACAAGAAGTATATATGGAGACAAAAGAACCATCAACAGGAACCGCCGTGGTACGGAACCGTATGCCCGGTGGTGTGAGAGTTGCGCCTTGCAAGCGCATGAAATACGGCAATCTGAAATGACTGCCATGGTAAAGCTTAGCCAGCAGCCATGTACCGAGTCTTGCGTGGTGTCCGGTAACGGCCATTGCGAAGCGTAGACAGGGAGGCTGTAGGCCGAAACGAAAGTGAACGGAGTTATAATAGCCCCGAAATCGATCGTGGTTGAAGTAGCCGACCTTATCTCTCTATGGGGAAGGCAGAATTCTAGGGTACGAAATGGCGAGTATTCTGGGGTGCTTCCGGGGTTCGTACCGTCGGCATGCAGTCAAGGGATTTTATGTGAACAAGGGAGATCCGTTAGATTCAAGCGGAGCTTGTAGGATCTGACAAGCCTGTGGGGTGAGGAGGATCTGATGATCTAGCGGAAGTCAGACTGGCTGATAGTACTCCGAGGTTGGGAGAGCCAACTACATGGGGAAGCGGCCAGCAAGAATTGAGTTGTTTGAGGGAAACATGAGCTCCATCCAAAGGGAGGTTTCGGTCCTTTATGCAAAGAAAGGAGATGCCAGTCATGACAACAGGACTTGAACGAATAGCAGCAAAAGCTCGATGTGGATCCAAGCTTTGTTTCACTTCGCTGGCGCATCATATTGACAAGGAGCGGATTTGGAAGAATCTGTGTCAGATTCCTACCAAGTCAGCGCCGGGATGTGATGGCCAGACGGTAAATGAAGCGAAAGAAAAGTTCAATGTATGGGTGGAGCCGATGCTCCAATCTATACATCGCAAGGGATATCAGCCGTCACCAATACGACGAGTGTATATCCCGAAGCCCGGCAAACAAGAGAAACGCCCGTTAGGGGTTCCTGTTGTCGTTGATCGGGCACTCCAGCGAAGCACCTCACAGGTTTTGTCAGCCATCTATGAACAGGATTTTCTTCCTTGTTCGTTTGGGGGACGGCCTGACTTAGGCGCTCATAATGCATTGGCAACCCTCAATGAGGTCATTGCCGGATGCAAAGTGGGTTGGGTGCTGGAGGCGGACATTAAGAACTTTTTTGGCAGTTTAGACCATGGATGGTTACTGCGCTTTGTTGAGCATCGAGTCGGAGATCCACGTATTATCAGTTTGATTCGGCGCTGGTTAAAGGCCGGCATACTGGAAGATGACGAGCTATATCCGAACGAAAAAGGGACACCTCAAGGCGGATCAATCAGTGTCCTGCTAAGTAACCTGTATTTGCATTATGTGCTCGACCTGTGGTTCGCGCACATAGTCAAGCCGCGGCTTCGCGGTGAGGCATACTTGGTAAGATATATTGACGATTTTGTGGTGTGCTTTCAATATCGTGAAGATGCTTTACGGCTGCAAGTGGTATTGCGTAAGCGTCTGGGAAAGTTCGGACTTGCTCTGGAGCCTACAAAGACCAAGCTTGTAGAATTTGGTCGATTTGCTCAGCGGCATGCAGGTAAAAGGGGGAGGAAACGCCCGGAAACGATTTATTTTCTGGGGTTCACCCTGTATTGCACTCAAAACCGCAAGGGGAATTTTAAAGTAGGCATGCGCACAGAAAAAACGCGGGTTAACCGGAGTATGGACCATCTGCGCGACTTGATGAGACGAATGCGGCATCTGCCTATTCAAGAACAAGTGATTAATCTGAACCAGGTTTTACGAGGTCATTATGGTTACTATGGCATTGCCGGGAACTTCCGTGCCCTGCAGAGAGTGTATCGGTTTGTGGAACGTTACTGGCGCAAAATGCTCTGTAGTCGAAGTCGTAATGCGTACATCCCCTGGGAGATTTTTCATCGGATCAAGGAGCGTTATCCGTTACAGCGACCAAAGTTGAGGCTTCCGTAAGGGGCGCTGCAACGTCTCGCTGTGCTGTGAATCAATGCTTGAAGAGCGTAGTGCGGGAAATCCGCACGCTACGTTCTGTGGGAACCGGAGGCGGGTGACCGCCTCTGGTGACCCGGTGCAGCAGGGGTGACCCCGCCGCCTACTCGATGCTTTCAATACAATCTATTTTTTAAACTGATTAAAAATATATTTTACCGGAAATCTATTCCAGTTTGACGGAAAGTCTATCTGAATATCATCCTATGTTCTTGGTGTAGAAGAAAAAATAATATGTTTTATCGGTTAGATACAAAACAAAAAGATATAACTAAGTATTTAAGTCATGTTTTTTGCATAATTAAAAAACTACGAATATGCTTCCTTATTCTAACCAGGGCAATGAAATTTGGAGGTAATAAAGATATGGCTAATTCATCTGCGGAGAAGAGAAAGTGTAAAAGATACAATGTACCTGACTTTATGGTTGCAATATATGACAACAGACTTGGACGTGTCATTAACATTAGCGAAAGTGGATTAGCTATTAAGCTAATCGATTCAGATTTCGAGTCGTTGCCAGAGGCGGGTAAGACTTCTCTTCTCACAAGAACCAGAGGTTTTTTGATTGAAGGATTACCATTAAAACTAGTTCGGAAAGAAGTTCTATCTTCTACACCTCGTAATAGTAAAAAATTACAAACTATTGGTGTCAAATTTAATATCTCTGACGCTATTCAGCTATGTAAAATAAAGCAGTACCTTTTTTTGTTATCCTAACATTAAGATTTCTTTAATTACTACAAACCTGCCGTTTGCTTGCCACTGGAGCAGATATTCAGGCATTATTATTTGCATGTACCATTTGAATTACACCAAATAATGATTAAATTTTAACCGTACTTGAAGGACTTGTTTTTATTTAATAAAGGAGGTTAGCTATGATTGATTTTTTCATTGGCAGATCCCCAACACGAAATTGGAACGCAGAGGATAACCCTCTCCCAATCCAGAGGACGATTCGTGAACCCCTCAAAATAACCAGAAATGCCCAGCTGGATCGTCGAAAAAGATCCTCTGATCGGCGAGGTCGTGTGGATTACGATTTTATTGTTAACTTATCCCATTCCCGTGATCACCGAATTGCTCCAGACCGAAGACAAAATCAAGAATTTATAGCATTAAATAGTCGCCTGCATAACAAACGGAAAAATCACGTTGACCGACGCAATAGTGTAAAAGAAGGTGTATTCGTAAAGCTGACCTCTAAAAATGATCGACGATCCTATATAGACCGTCGGGGCAATAAACACCTCTAACAACTTGTTAATAGATCTTTAATGAAGTTCAAGTCAGGGTCATGTATTTGGCCCTGATTTTTTTAATGGGGAATCTGCCTACCTATAGGGTTGAGGCTTCTAGGTCGAAGTTCTTCATGAAATTCATGTAGCCATAGCATAGATATCTACTTTAAAGGTTAGACAGGAAAAAATAATTGGCCAGAATTTTTGGGATGATTATACAGAAATAATTAAAGGGTTACAGGTTAAAGCCTGTAACCCTTTAATTTTATTGGTGCCCTCGGTATGAATCGAACATACGACACCAGGATTAGGAATCCTGTGCTCTATCCCCTGAGCTACGAGGGCAAAATAAGTATTTAAAAAGGAAGACTCTCTTTTTATTCTTGTTGGAAGAGTACCCTTTAGATTTGAGATCTTTTATATATCATCTTATCATTTCAAACACCACCTGAAATTTACGCGATTTTTCAGAAGAGAAGTGAAATTATCTGGTCCACTGCCGTTAGTGGGCCATGTGGGTAAAATGAAATTGCCGCTTTGTGCCGTCGGCGAGTTTTGTTCCTACTTCAAATGTATATTCTCCATGTTTGTCCAGGGCAATGTCAGACCCGAAACTCCCTTCCATGCCTATCAACTTGACAGCTTTGTGCTGGTGTCCGGACGGATCAATAAGCTTAACGGCGACTATGCCGGAATCTATGGTTTTATTGGTTTTGTGATCGGTAAACGACACCATGAAATGGTGGGTCTGGTCCATGCCCAGTTTCTTCATTTTTTTGCTGATGTCTAGCAGGTGGGCCATTGCCATGACCCCGTCTTTCATGTCATTTTCAAGCATAATCATGTCGCCGCCCATGTCCATGCCGCTGTGGTCCATTGCTTTTTCTGAATCATGACTATGATTCATATCCATGGCGTGTACTCCTGTTGTTGTGATAAAGAAAAACAGGGCGAGTGTCAGGTGTAAGAGTGATTTTTTCATTGCAGTACTCCTTTGTGTGTTTGGTTTTGCGGTTAATTTATCTTGAATGACAGAGTTTGTGTTCTTTATGATACTGATTCGACGGTATTATTTGTCGATTCGTCCATGCTTTTCTGGGTCGTGGCATCCATGCTTTTTTGCAGACTTCGGCCACGCCAGAGGAAGAAAATTACAGGATAGACCATCAGCTCCATAATTCCTGATGTGACAACACCGCCAACCATGGGTGCGGCAATTCGTTTCATGACGTCTGCCCCGGCACCGTGACTCCACATGATTGGCAGCAGGCCGGCGATAATGACAGAAATAGTCATGATTTTTGGGCGAATGCGTTTTACCGCGCCATGGTGAATTGCCTGAACCAGGTCACCTCTTGTGTGCATGCGGTTTTTATCTCCCCAGAGTTTATGGGATATATCAAGATACAGAAGCATGACAACGCCTGTTTCGGCATCCAGACCGGCAAGTGCGATGATGCCAACCCAGACGGCAACTGAGGTGTTGTAGTCGAGTGCATAGAGAAACCAGAAGGCTCCCACCAGAGAAAAGGGAACAGCAAGGAAGACTATGCCTGTTTTAATGATTGATTTAGTGTTCATGTATATGATGACGAAAATGATCAGAATGGTCAGCGGGATTATCATCATCAGTCTTTCTTTTGCTGCTTCCATATATTCAAACTGACCACTCCAGATTATGGAATAGCCGGGAGGCAATTCAATGGTCTCAGAAATAACTTTCTGGGCATTCTTGACGTATGTCCCAATATCAATTCCACGTATGTCGACATAGACCCAGGCAGTTCTGCGGGCATTTTCACTCTTGATGCCTGGCGGGCCTTTTTTTATTTCAATCTTTGCTACCTGTGAGATGGGTATATGTGTGCCGTCTCGTAATGGCACAAGAACCCTGTTCAATGCCGGCAGGTCATTCCTGTAATCACGGAGGTAGCGGATGTTAACCGGGTAGCGTTCCAGGCCTTCCACGGTCTGGGTAATGTTCATTCCGCCGATTGCAGATTGAATAACCTCCTGGACTTCACCAACGGTCAGGCCGTAGCGGGCTGCTGCGGATCTATCAATGACAAAATCGAGATAATTTCCCCCAACAACTCTTTCGGAATAGGCGCTCAGGGTGCCATTTAATGTTCCAACCACGGCTTCTATCTCTTCCCCTAATCGGTTGAGAATGTTCAGGTCATCACCCATTACCTTGATGCCTACGGGGGTTTTTATTCCGGTTGACAGCATGTCGATACGCGTTTTTATCGGCATGGTCCAGGCATTGGTCAGTCCTGGAAAACGTATGGATTTGTTGAGTTCATCGATAAGCTGATCCGGTGTCATGGTTTTTTTCTCAGGCCAGAGTATTCGCAATGGTTTTTTTAGGTTTTCATTCCAGTCGCTGTAAAAGCGTTTCGCGGGAAAGGTGCGCCACTCACTTTCAGGTTTCAGCATGATGGTGGTTTCAAGCATAGAGAGAGGGGCTGGGTCGGTTGCGGTTTCTGCCCTGCCAATTTTCCCGAAAACACGTTCCACTTCAGGGAAAGAGGCAATAATGCGATCAGTCTGCTGGAGCAGTTCTTTGGCCTTGGTAATTGATATGCCGGGCATGGTTGTGGGCATATAAAGGAGATCCTCTTCATAGAGAGGTGGCATGAACTCTGAGCCCATCTTGCTTATTGGCCAGGCAATAGAGAGAATAAGAGCAAAGGCGATCAGTAATGTGGATTTTCGCCATTTCAGGACAAAATCAACCACTGGATGATAGACGAAGATCAGAAAACGGCTTACCGGGTTGGCGTGTTCAGGTTTTATTTTTCCGCGGATAAACCATCCCATGAGTACCGGCACAATGGTAATTGATAGAAGTGCTGCGGCTCCCATGGCATAGGTCTTTGTGAAGGCAAGTGGTTTGAAAAGACGCCCGGATTGCTCCTGGAGGGTAAATACCGGCAGAAAAGAGACCGTTATTACAAGAAGTGAATAGAAAAGGGTAGGGCCGACTTCTTTTGCAGAATCGAGAATAATATCCCAATGCGGTTTTTTGCCCCCGTCCTGTTCAATGTGTTTATGGGCATTTTCAATCATGATGATGGCGGCATCAACCATGGCACCTATGGCGATGGCGATTCCTCCGAGACTCATGATGTTGGCATTGATACCCTGGGCGTTCATGATGATAAAGGCCATCAGTATTGCCACCGGAAGGGTGAAAATTGCCACCAGGGCACTGGGGAGATGAAAGAGGAAAAGGGCTGTGACCAGGGCGACAACAATGCTTTCCTCTATAAGCTTTTCTTTAAGGTTGTCAACAGCATGGGTAATAAGTCCTGATCGGTCATAAACAGTTTTTATTTGCACGCCTTCAGGAAGTCCGGCTTTAAGGGATTCGAGTTTCTTTTTGACATTGTCAATAACCTCGAGGGCGTTTTCACCATAACGCATGACAATAATGCCGCCGACAGTTTCACCGTTGCCGTCAAGATCGGTTGCGCCGCGCCTAAGTTCCGGGCCGATGCCTACCTCGGCAAGATCTTTTACAAGTATAGGTGTTCCCTGTTTGTCGCTGCCGACTACAACCTGTTCGATATCCTGGACAGACTGGATGTAACCAAGACCGCGTACCATGAATTCTGTCTCGCCCATTTCAATAAGGCTGCCGCCGACATCGTTGTTGCTTTTCTGGATGGCGGTTCGTATCTGGGGAATGGTAATGTGGTATGCGAGAAGGCGATTCGGGTCAACGGCTACCTGATACTGTTTTACATAGCCGCCTATGCTCGCAACTTCAGAAACACCTTTGACTGCCGCCAGTTCATAGCGAAGATACCAGTCTTGGATTGAGCGGAGCTGCTGGAGATCATGCTTGTCGCTTTCAATGACATATTCATAGACCCAGCCGACACCTGTGGCGTCAGGGCCGAGACTTGGTGTGACACCTGGCGGAAGCTTGCCGGAGGCGTAATTAAGGTATTCAAGGACTCTGGAGCGGGCCCAATAAATATCTGTGCCATCTTCAAAAATGACATAAACAAAAGAATAGCCGAAAAAGGAATAGCCGCGAACCACTTTGGCGTAAGGAACAGCCAGCATCTGCGTGGTCAGGGGGTAGGTAACCTGGTCTTCGATTACCTGGGGTGCCTGTCCTGGAAATTCAGTGAAAATAATAACCTGAACATCAGAAAGATCGGGGATGGCATCAATTGGGGTGTTTTTCAGTGAGTATACGCCGGCCGCAATCATGAAAAAGGTCAGAAGGGTGACCATGAATTTATTGCGAATTGACCATTCTATTATTTTTTCAAGCATGGTTTTCCTTTAAATAAAAAAGGCTGTTAACTTTTAAAACGGTTGGCTTTTATAGTGAATCCAGCCGGGTAGTAAATAGTTAATTGAACAGATCTTCCAGATCCTCTTTGTTGTCTTGCCCAAAGAGATCGTCCAGAGAATCTTCTGCTTCCCCTTCAGGTTTGTTGTTATCTTTGGGCTGCAGCATTTTCTGGATGGCTTCGCGCAGGGTGCTTTCAGAATCGAGCATGAACTGGGCTGAAATGACGACTTTTTCGTCGATTTCGATTCCGTGTTTGACTTCAACGAAGCCATCTTCACTCTGGAGGCCAAGTTCTATTTCGCGTGGAGTAAATTTGCCTTCCCCAAGATCAATAAAGACCGTTTTTTTCTCGCCTGAATTGAGAACGGCCTCCACTGGAACTGTCAGGATATCATTGACTGTTTCAGTTGCCATACGGACATTTACGTACATGTCCGGTTTAAGTTCAAGGTCAGGATTCTGCAGATCTATCCTGACTTTGACCGTACGTGTTTTCGGGTCGACATAGGGGTAGATTGTGCTGATCGTGCCGGTGATCGGTTCCCTGTTGTATGGGAGCTGGATGCTGGTGTTCTGGCCGATTTTAACCCAGGGGATTTCGTATTCATAAATATCTGCGTATACCCAGACACTGGAGATGTCAGATATTTGGAATAGCTCCATGCCGGCTTTGGCATACATGCCTGAAAAGGCCTTTTTGACTGTAATAATTCCATCATATTGTGCATGAAGAACCAGGGTTTTTAATGCTGTCCCGGTTTGACTGAGTTTTTCTATCTGCTCATCGCTGATATCCAAGTATTGCAGTCTTTTTCGTGAAGATTCAAGAAGACGACCCGCCCCTGCGGAAATTTCAGGGATGCCACTATTTTGAAGAGCGGTTTTGTTTCGCAGGGCAAGGAGGAAGTCTTCCTGTGCGGCAACAAGTTCAGGGCTGTAAATGTCAAGAAGGGGCTGCCCTTTTTTTACAATGGCGCCGGTTTCATTGACATGGAGATTTTCTATCCAGCCGTCAATTTTGGTGTTAACAGAATATTGCAGTGGTTCTACATAACCGACAACGCCAACAGTTCGAATGGTACGGTGAATATTTCTGCGGCTCACCGGGGCTGTGCGGACCCCCATGTTTTGCCGGGTAACAGGGTCAATGGTGATTGTTGACGCGCCACTATCGCCGTCGCCCGTGGTTTCAGATCTGACCGGGGTAAGGTCCATGGCACAGATTGGGCAGGTGCCGGGTTCGTCCTGGAGGATAAAGGGATGCATGCCGCAGGTATATTGATGGTTATCGGCATGAGCTTCGGATACGCCAAAATAATCACCAGGATGTGTATGCCCTTCATGATGGTCAGGATCTGTCAGATGCAATGAAATGGTTGTAAACAGAGACAGGAACAGGGTGTTAACTATTATAAAGCGAAATTTACTCATGGCAGGCGTCCTTGTTTTTGGTTTGTGCGAAACTATCTTTTCAGAACAGAAGCAATCGTCTATAAATTTTCAGTGCTGGAGTTTAAATTGAGACCTGTTTCAGCTTCCAGCCTGGCAAGATTACGTTCACCTTCAGAGAGAACCCTGTAGTATTCCAGTTCATAATCATAGACAGTTTTCAGGCTGTCGAGGAGAACAAGAAAACCAACTTTTCCGACCTGATAATTAGTAAGGGCTGATTCAAATGCCTGGCGGGCCTGGGGGATAATTCCGCTTTTATACAGAAGAGCCTGGGATCTGTTCCTGTTCAAGCGGTTATACGCATCATTAATATTAAAAAGGACCCTGCGGCGAAAATCGTTATACTGTTCAAGGGCCATACTTGTTCCGGCAGAAGCCTCGGCAACAGCAGCTTCCCGTTTTTTCCTGAACAGGGGGAGGTTGATGCTGAATTCAATGCCGGCAAAATCGGTTCCATCATCTGCAAAGTTTGATTCTCTGAAGTTATAGGAAACCCCCATCTTGAAATCCGGTTTGTACTCAAGCCGAGCGAGATTTTTCCTTGATTCATAACTCTTAACCAGAGCCAGATAGGCAGCGTATATTGGCCGGTTAGTTTCTGGAGATTGCTGTAACTTTTCAAGTGGGGTGTCCACATGAGTTATTTCAAAATCAGGAAGATCTGAAAAAGAGATGTGGGATGGAGTATTTAATAAACGATTCAGTTCTTCCTCGGCGGTGTCGCGCTGCTGTTTGATGGAATAGAGCCGATCCATCAGTTTGGAGCGTTCCATGTGGGCCTTCAGGACATCCTGCTGGAGGCTTTTGCCAACTTCGTAATTTTTTTCTGTGAGCAGGGTGAAATCATCAAGGAGTCTGATGTTATTTTCGGTTATGGTGACAGCCTTACTGAAGTAATAGAATGAATAGTATGCGTCTTTTACCTGACGCGCCAGTTGCAGTTTGCTGTCTTCGTATTGTCCCTGGTACCAGCGAGCCTGCTGTGCCGCCGTTTCCTGCCGTGCTGCAAGTTTTCCCGGGAATGGCAATGCCTGGGAAAGTTTCAGGATTTTGCCGCTCATGGGGAATTCGTTTCCGGCAAAGGAGTCAACCGGATAATTGCTGAAGGCAAAAGAAAGGGAGGGGTCGTTCAGGGAGCCGGCCGGGATAATTTTATTTTCGTATACGTGAAAGCGTAATTGCGCTGCCTTGAGATCCGGATTGTTCTCAAGTGCTGTTGCAATCAGGTCATCAAGAACAGCAGCGGATTCTGTATTGGCAGCAAGGACGTGAGTGCTGATGGCCATGCAGAAAACAAAAACCAGTAAGCGTATGCGGTAAACCATTTCGTGTCTCCTTCAGATTGAATGTTACTACCTCTCTATTGAGCAGGAAACATGCCAATGTTCTTATCTTGTATTATATCGGTTGGTTATGTGATATTTGTCCAGTGGTTCAATGGCCTTTTGCTATTGAATATTCTCCAGCAATGAAGAATATTCTTCACTTGTTGGTTTTCTTTGTTGCTGTGTGGCGAGGGGGGGGGCAGGGATATGTAGACATTATTCTGCCAATTCTCAATCTGGCTCTCATAATGAGAGGCGGGGGCTTCCATGCTGCACTCCGTGCAGGCAACAGTTGCTCTGCTTCAGCGTCCGGTCAGTTCTGCTGTGGCGCCGCAATAAATACAGTGAATCGTCAGTTCCAGGTTTTCTGTCTTGTCGCTGTTCGAGGATGTCTTTTTCATGGTAGAGGTCTCTTGGCTGGAAATATGTCGCTTTTGACTTTACCTTGTTGTTTCTTTTGCGCTATGCTTTTTTGTAAAAGAAAATGAGAGCACTATGCGCATAGTATTTCATAGTATTTCTGCCTGATTTTCATAGTGAAAAAAGAAAAAAAGTAGCGGGAACAGCGTTTGATGTCTAGAAAGAAAATATCAGTTACCGGGATAACCGGAGGAATTGGTTCCGGGAAGAGCAGGGCTGCTGCGTTTTTATGCAGCAGATACCCTGTTTGCTGTCTGAGTGCAGACGCCTGTGTCCACGACCTGCTGGAGCCAGGTCAGGCCGGCTGGGAGGCTGTTCAAAAACTCGATCCCATCTATGTCAGGGATGATCAAACAATTAACAAGCCTTTACTCCGTACTCATCTTTTTTCTGATGCTGCACTGCGCCAAGAAATAAATGACGCTCTTCATCCTCTTGTCCAGAAGCAAATAGTGGCTGAAGTAGAGAGGGAAACAAAAAAAGGTCATTTGGCATTTCTGGTTGAGGTGCCGCTGCTGTTCGAGGCCAGGTGGCAGTCTCTGTTTCATGATATCATTGTAGTGTATGCTTCACGTGAAAAGTGTATTCAGCGTATTACGTATAGAGACAACGTCTCCAGCGATGACGCGGAGAGAGCTCTTGCGTCACAGATGCCCCTGGCGGAAAAGGTCGAACTGGCTGGTCATGTAATAAATAACAGTGGTATTTGGCTTGATACAGTACTGCAGCTTATCCATCTTGGGAATTTACTTTGGCTGCAATCAGCAAAAAAGTGATAATCTCTTAAAAGTCCAGAGTGTTGGCAGTGAAAAAGCAAATAAAGCCTTGACACTGCAGGGGGAAGCACATATATATACTATATTGAAATAAGCATCACCTGCACATTCCCATTACGTTCCAGTCATTGCGGGTGCGAAGACAGAGTCATTTCACACTTTATCACGCAGATCTAATATATCACCATTCAATAATAGAAAGACCTGAAACTTCCTGATTAAGACCCCAGAATATATTTTATCGTCCTATTCGTATAGCCTTTCGCAGCTTGAGACTGTTTTGTACAGTGTTCTTTTTCAGAACCCGATTTGTAATCGTTGATCAGGTGCATTTTTAATGCGCATGATGCCTTTTTGGGGATACCTCTTTCATTTCTGATGGCTGTCCCTGGATGAGCATGAATAGTAGAGTTTGGATGGATATCTGCATTCTGCAGATATCTTCATAGTAAGGATTTAGGGGAAAATAAGGCGTAAGGAGAAAAGTAACGCATGGATTTAAGTGAACTTAAACTTAAGAAGATTGAGGAGCTGACAAAGCTCGCAAAACAGCTGAAGATTGAAGGCTTCAGCAGTATGCTGAAGCAGGAACTGATTTTTGCCATTACACAGGCCCAAACCCGTGATATGGAAAAAGATGGCGTTGTAAAGGGGAAGGGCGTTCTGGAGGTACTTCAGGACGGATTTGGATTCCTTCGCGCACCTGATTACAACTACCTGCCAGGCCCTGATGATATTTATGTTTCTCCCTCGCAGATTAGGAGGCTCAATCTTCGTACTGGCGATACCGTTGAAGGAATGGTCAGGCCTCCAAAAGAGAGCGAGCGTTATTTTGCGTTGCTTAAAGTCAACAAGGTTAACTTTGATTCACCGGAACGGGCTAAAAATAAAACACTTTTCTCTAATCTGACACCTCTCCACCCTAATGAGCAAATTATCCTGGAGCGTGATCCTGCAAACTATTCCATGCGTCTTATGGACATGATGTCACCCATAGGCAAGGGACAGCGCGGTCTGATAGTGGCCCCTCCGAGAACGGGTAAAACAGTGCTTATCAAAGATATTGCCAATAGTATCACCAAGAACCATAAGGAAGTAATTCTCATAGTTCTGTTGATTGATGAGAGGCCTGAGGAAGTTACAGATATGGCCCGCAGTGTTGATGCTGAAGTTATCAGTTCGACTTTTGATGAGCCTCCGCAGCGTCATATCCAGGTGGCGGAAATGGTAATAGAGAAAGCCAGACGCCTGGTTGAACATAAAAAAGATGTTGTCGTTCTGCTTGACAGTATTACCCGTCTGGCCCGCGCCTATAATATTGTTATTCCTGCCAGCGGCAAGATTCTTTCCGGTGGTGTTGATTCGAATGCCCTTCACAGGCCAAAGCGTTTCTTTGGTGCTGCCAGAAATATTGAAGAGGGTGGTAGCCTTACAATCATTGCCTCTGCCCTCGTTGAAACGGGCAGTCGTATGGATGAAGTCATTTTTGAGGAATTCAAGGGCACCGGCAACATGGAAATTATCCTTGATAGAAAGATGGCCGATCGCCGGATTTTTCCATCCATGGATATGAATCGTTCCGGTACCCGTAAAGAGGAACTGCTGCTTGATCCTGAAGTGCTGAACAAGGCCTGGATCTTGAGAAAACTTTTATCTACAATGAATCCTGCCGATGCCATGGAGTTCCTGCTTTCTAAAATGAAGGGTACCAAGTCGAATGAGGATTTTTTTAATTCCATGAACAGTTAAAGACGTCTTGCAGAGTTGAACCAAAGATGTTTCTTTATACCTTTTGTTTAAATAATCTTGCAAAAAATAGCGCAATTGATATAGTTCGCTGTTTCTGTGCTTAAAGCATCAACTATACGAAGTAAACATTGGAGGATAAAAAGATGAAGAAAGATATCCACCCGGAATATCGCAACATCACAGCCACATGTGCCTGTGGCAATAAAGTCGAGGTTGGTAGCGTAAATGAGGAGATCGGTGTTGAGATCTGTTCAGAGTGCCATCCCTTTTTTACCGGAAAGCAGAAACTTGTTGATACTGCTGGTCGTGTTGAGAAGTTCCTGAAGAAATACGGTCGTACCCTGGAGAAATAGTATTTGTTTGAAATCATGAGGATACTATTGGAAACGCATGTTCGGTCAATTTGAAGATATAGACCAGAAACTGGAAGAACTGGAAGGAAAGCTCTCTGATCCTCGTGTCATAGCGGATCAGGCGCAGTATGGAAAAGTTGCCAAAGAGCATTCCCGTGTATCCAAGATTCATGAGCTGTATTGTGAATTTATGCGTGTGAAGCAGGAACTTGATGAGTCCCAGGATCTTCTCAAAGTTGAAGAAGACGAAGAGATGCGTGAGTTGGTGAAAAGTGAAATTGCCGATCTGACTCAGCGTTCCGATGAACTGGAAAAAGATCTCTGGGTCATGCTCCTGCCGAAAGATCCAAATGATGATAAAAATATTCTTCTCGAGATACGCGCAGGTACCGGTGGTGATGAAGCAGCACTTTTTGTAAGCGATCTTTTTCGAATGTACTCCCGGTATGCTGAAATGCAGGGATGGAAAGTCGAAATAATGAGCAGCAACCCGATCGGTATTGGCGGATTCAAAGAGCTTATTGCCATGATCACTGGCGACCAGGTATACAGCAAGCTTAAATACGAATCAGGTGCGCATCGAGTGCAGAGAGTCCCTGAAACAGAGACCCAGGGGCGTATCCATACGTCGGCCGTGACAGTCGCGGTTATCCCTGAAGCTGAAGAGGTCGAACTTAATCTTGCCCCGAATGAACTGCGTTTTGATGTTTTCCGATCCTCAGGTCCTGGTGGGCAGAGTGTTAATACTACAGATTCTGCTGTTCGTATAACCCACGTCCCATCCGGTCTTATTGTTACCTGCCAGGATGAAAAATCCCAGCATAAAAACAAAGCAAAGGCCTTGACTGTTATGCGTGCGAGACTGCTTGACAAGATGCAGCAGGAGCAGCATGACCTGATTTCAGCGGACAGGAAAAGTCAGATAGGCAGCGGTGATCGCAGTGAGCGTATCAGGACCTATAATTTCCCCCAGGGAAGAATGACGGACCATCGAATTAACCTCACCCTGTATAAACTTGAAGATATAATGCTGGGAAAGATGGACTCTGTAATCGAACCTATAATTGCCCATTATCAGGCTGAAGCATTAAAAGAAATTCATTAGAAGTGATACTTTCCTCCACAGGGTTTTCGTCCTGAAATGAAGACCCTTGACCTCTATCAGAGCAGTCTTCGGCGCTTGAAGGAAGAAGGGGTGCCGGATGCTGAAATTGAAGCTTCCCTCTTGTTGGGCCACGTGCTCAATTTGTCCCGGGCACAGCTTTTTCTGTCGGAAAATGAAATTCCTCCACATCTCGTCAGAGAGTTTGAAAAGATCCTTGCCCGCCGTCTTTTAAGAGAACCCTTTGCCTATATTGCCGGCGAACAGGAATTCTGGTCCTTGCCTTTTCATGTCAGTAAGGATGTTCTGATACCCCGTCCTGAAACGGAAATATTGCTTGAAGTCATTTTGCAGGTTTTGCAGGGCGATGATCGTAACGTGGATACTGTTCCCTTTCTGGTACTTGATATGGGGACAGGAAGCGGTGTGATTTCTGTAGTGTTGGCCAAAGAGCTGCAGCGCTCCAGTATCTGCAGTGTTGATCTCTCGTTGGATGCCCAGAAAATAGCTTTTCAAAACGCGGTCAGGCATGGCGTTGATGACAGGATACATTTTGTGAACAGCAATTGGCTCGGTGGTATACGCCTTGAGCCGTTATTTGATCTGGTTGTGTCAAATCCTCCCTATGTTGCAAGTGAAACATTTCCTGGTCTGCAGCCTGAGGTTCAGCAATATGAACCGCGGCTGGCTCTTGATGGTGGAGAGGACGGTATGGAGCAAATACATGTTTTTGCTCCCTTAGTTGCCGATATCCTGAAGCCTGAAGGAAGATTTTTTATGGAAATTGGGGCTGATCAGGGAGAAATGGTTATGGATCTTTTCGAATCCCTTGGCAGTTTTGATAGTCTTGTTATTTATGATGACTATGCCGGGTTGCCGCGGATTTTTCATGCACGTCGAATTTACACTGCTCATTGATTTAATAAAAAAAGAATTCACATGGATAAAATAATAATAGAAGGCGGCAGACAACTTCACGGAGAAGTCAGGATCAGTGGTGCAAAAAATGCTGCACTGCCTCTGATGGCTGCCACCCTTCTTTGTCCCGGAAAACATATTCTCCATAATGTCCCTGACCTTCGTGATACAAGGACAATGCTTAATTTGCTCGAGATTCTCGGTGCGAAATGGGAAAAAGTTGGTGAGACAACTCTTCACATAAATTCCGATGAGGTGGATAAATTTGAAGCATCGTATGATCTCGTAAAAACGATGCGTGCCTCTGTGCTGGTCCTCGGCCCTTTGCTGGCGAGGCTTGGCAGGGCCAGGGTGTCGCTGCCCGGGGGGTGTGCCATTGGTGCGCGACCCATTGATTTTCACATGCAGGGGTTGAAAAAACTGGGAGTCTCACTGACGCTGCAGCAGGGGTATGTCGAAGGTGCTGCAGAAGATGGTTTGCAGGGAGGAACAGTCTACTTTGATGTTCCTTCTGTAACGGGCACCGAAAATATCCTGATGGCAGCTGTTCTCGCCAGGGGAACTACTATTATAAAAAATGCCGCCAGGGAGCCTGAAATAGGCAATCTCATTAATATGCTCACAGACATGGGGGGGCGTATTGAAGGGAGAGGGACCGACAAGCTCACTATTCATGGTGTTCAAAAGCTTAAAGCTGTCGAAGCTACGATCATCCCTGACCGCATAGAAACAGGTACGTATCTCATAGCTGTTGGTGCGGCTGGCGGAGATATGACACTGACCCACTGTAATCCATCACATTTGCCATCACTTATTGAAAAACTGCGCACAGTCGGCCTGGAGATTGAAGAGGGAGATACTGCAATCCGAGTTAAACGGGTTGGGCCACTGACAAGCGTAGATATTAAGACAATGCCGTATCCAGGATTTCCAACCGATCTTCAGGCTCAGATTATGACATTGATGACTTTCAGCAAGGGGCTCAGCGTCATTCATGAGTCAATTTTTGAAAATCGTTTTATGCATGTGGCTGAACTTCGCAGGATGGGTGCTGATATCCGTGTTGATGGCGGTAGGGCTGTAGTGAATGGCCTGGGGAAACTCATGGGGGCGCCTGTTATGGCAACCGACCTCCGCGCCAGTGCATCTCTTGTCGTAGCAGGATTGGCGGCAGAAGGGACAACCGAGATCTCCAGGGTGTACCATCTGGATCGAGGCTATGATGATCTTGTTGGGAAATTAAAAGGTGTCGGCGCCGAGATACGTCGGGAGAAAGAGTGAAAAACAATTGATAATTGACAATGTATAATTGATAATTTTTTACCCCTTACCCCTTACCCCTTACCCCTCAAAACTGCCTGCAGTGCTTTTTCAAAGGCTTTGAGGTGTATATTGCCCGCATAGTGAACAGCGCTCTTGCCGGAAATAGGGTCAAAATCGCTTGGGTCGGCAATGCAGAGATATTGAACCTCCCTGGCAAAACATTCCAGAGCATCCTCCGGAGTGAGTCCGATAATTCTGTGAATAACGTCCCAGGTTGCCCCGCATGAGGCGCCTCGTTGAACATGTATTTCACTGATAACTCCATCTGCAAGAATTACTGAATATTCAGGAACTCCGAACTGCTCCCCATAAGCTCCCAGCCCTTTCAATCGTCCAAGTCCGCAGCAGGTGACAGGGGTAATGGCCCCTTCTATTTTTTTTCCGGCAGCAATTATGGGGATTTTTTTCTGGCGACAGATGGAGACAAGATGATCTATTAGGTCTGGATGCTTGAGAAAGCTGAGAACAAGATCGCCTGAGAAATCAGCTGAGATGTAGTTCTCAGGATCGTCAATAAACTCAGGAAGTGCCCGGTCTATATCGTATATTTGGGCGAAATTGATGGCTGTGCCAAAGGTCTGAATCCCGGCAATTTTACTCTGACCGGAGCCGGCCTGTTGGAAAACAATGATCTGATCCGGTACCCTCTTGGCAGGTGACTTCCCCATCTGTAATTGTTTGTTCGGATGTGGAGATTCAGTGAGTGCTGGTGTTTATTTCATTGTCAAAAGGATTGGCAAGGGCTTCATCAAATTCTCTCATGATTCGAGAACGGGAAGCTTCGACAATTTCATACGGTAGGTCAAGAAACAGGGCTACATCATCGATACCTCGTCCCTGGCCAAAATGCTGTTCGGCTATGACGATCTTGAGGAAATCATCTTTGATCAACGGGCGCAGCTTTTCTTCTATGTCATGCAGAACTTCACAGGCCTGGGCAAAGGTTTTTCCTTTTGCGAGTTCCTGGCGCATTTTTAAAACAGCCTGTTCGAAAACAGTATCATCTTCCTGGGTATACACAATATTTACTCTACTTGAATTGGTTTGAGACATAGTTTCTATTTCGAATTATTTATAGCTTATTTGTTAATATTTCCTAAAACGTACCACGAAAATGGGGCTAAATACAACTTGTTTATAGGCATTTGTGAAGGATCTCTTCTATAACAGGTTGGGTGTAATCTTTCAAGCGCCAGACTTTTGCAAGAGATAAGGCATTGCTGGCAATTGCCGGGATGTCTTCTCCAGGAATAGATAATTCCGATAGTCTGGTCGGGCTTTTTACTTTTTGAAACCATTTTTCAAGCATGCTTATTCCCTGTTCTGCAACGTTTGCTGTTTCACCTTTCAGGTCGAAAACTCTTTCGCCGAACTGTG
>JACNJZ010000068.1:22017-30730 GCA_014382295.1 Candidatus Desulfobia pelagia
CCTCTGAAAAACTGCCAGACATCATGATCGACAAGGGAACCGGCACCAATGGCTTTGGCACTGTCAATAACGCTGCCGCCGCCAACGGCGACTATAACGTCGATATGGTTTTTCTTCACCGTCTCAATGCCTTGGCGGACATGGCCAAGGACAGGGTTTGACTGCACTCCGCTATGGTCAGTGACTTCTACACCCTCATTTTCCAGGGAGGCCTTGACGGTGTCATACAGGCCTGATTTCCGTATGCTTTCCCTGCCATAAACAAGCAGCGCTTTTTTTCCTAATTGCGAGGTTTCACGGCCGATCTGTTTAACGGTGTCAGTGCCGAAAATGACAGTAGTTGGGTTCTGTAAAACAAAATTCTGCATGGTTTCCTGTTTTTTCGAAAGGGTATCGCAGAGCACTCAGAGATAGAGAGATAATAAAAAGGACTCTGCGTTTTTATGTCCTGTGAGACGTTTTTAACGTATGTTGTGTCCAATATGGTTAGTCTGGTCGATATTAGGGTCGCTGGCTATAGAGCTGAAAGATGTGTACATATCGAAACGTAATCCTCAACAGTGAGATTCTCTGCCCGGACTTTGTCATCAATGCCTGTTTCAGAAAGAGCCATTTTCACCTGGTCCTTACTATAAGACAGGAGTGGCGCTGAGGAAAGGGCATTGACAAGAGTTTTTCGACGCTGCTGGAAAGATCCTTTAACCACCTGGCGTAAAAGCTTTACATCATGAACAGGTAAAGCAGCTGCCCTGGAAGGTTCAGGGTGAAATTGAATTTTGACAACGACGGAGTCAATTTTAGGTCTCGGATAAAACTGCCCGGGACCCACATCAAGAAGGCGACTCACCTCAGCGCATCCTGACAGGAGAACAGAAACAATACCGTATTCCTTGGACCCGGGTTTGGCAATAAGGCGCATGCCAACTTCTTTTTGGAGCATTAAAACAGCCCAGCCCATATCATGTCTGTGGTCCATGAGTTTGAACAGGAGAGGGTTGGATATGGAGTAAGGGAGATTGGCAACGATCTTCAGTTTGCCGCCACTCTGTTGTGCCAGGTCGTGAAAGTCGGCTTTGAGCAAATCCTGATGGATAAGAGTCACATTTTCAGCAAGATTCCCTTCGCTGTTCTGCCAGGCAAGGATTCCAGAGTCAATTTCCAGCCCTATGACATGTTTTGCTTTTTGCGCCAAGGGTTCTGTCAGTGTCCCGAGGCCAACACCCAGTTCTAAAATAGTGTCCTCGGAAGTGACTCCGGCGAGATGCACTATGCGGGCAGCAGTCTCAGGGTATATGAGAAAATTCTGCCCCAGTTTCTTGAGCGGGGCAAGTTGCTTGTGACGAAGGACTTCTTTAATCTTCTGTAAATTCATAGTGTGTAATAATTTCTTCTATTTTGTGTCTATTCAGCGAAAAAGCGTATAGTTTCGAAAACCAATGAACTGTTACTCTATTTTTTTCTTTTTCCGGCGTCGATATGAGTTGAAGAACCAAAGAGAAAGAAAATAACTTGCCAGGGTGAATGGCAGGGCCAGGAGAATGCCGCCCGATAACATTACCATAATTGACTCCCAGCCCAGCTTGCCTAATGATTCAATAGATTCCTTGAAGCTGCTTCCTCCGGAAATGACCGCCATGACAGACTGTATGCGTTCCCAGGAAAGATCATAGGGCAACAGCCATGTACCTATTCTCCAGGAAAAAAAATATTGGAAAAAGAAAGTGAGGGGATTGCTGACAACAAAGCTTGCCAGAAGACCCGCTATTTTTCCAGCCCTCAACAGGAGGGCAGTTGCAAGTATAAGTACGGTGTGAAGAGGTATTGTCGGTGTTATGCCGATGAAAACACCAATGGCAATGCCACGGGCAATTTCACGTGGATCACCCTGTAGTCGAATGAACCTGAGGTAGTAATATTTGAAAAACCGTTTGTTCATGGAAATTCTATTGGGCAGAGATTCTGGAGTAGACGTCCATGTCGTAGGTAAGGCTCGCTTTATCACGTTGATAATATCCTGCAAGTGCTATCATTGCAGCATTGTCAGTGCAGAATTCAAGGGGGGGCATGAAGACCTCAAGGCCTTTTTGATGACCGCGTTCCTCCATCACCTGACGGAGCCTGATGTTAGCTGAAACACCCCCGGAAAGAACAACCGTCTTAATGTTCTTCTGCAAAGCGCAGGTGAGAGTTTTTTCGACCAGGACATCAACGACAGCTTCCTGAAAGGATGCGCATATGTCGGCAATAAGACTCTCCTGATCCACCGGCTGTCGTGCTTCCTGGTCCGAGAGCACCTTATTTTGCTTGACGTAATTGGCAACAGAGGTTTTGATGCCACTGAAGCTGAAATCGGGGCTTCCCGGCTCCAGCCATGATCTCGGAAATTTCACGGCTTCAGGGTTTCCCTTTTTTGATAATGCTCCTATGGCTGGCCCTCCCGGGTAGCCTAGGCCAATGATTTTGGCGACCTTGTCAAAAGCCTCTCCTGCAGCATCATCCCTGGTGCGCCCGAGCAGGCTGTATGCGCTGGGGCTGGATACGTGAAAGATACTTGAGTGGCCGCCGGATGCAACGAGGGCGATATATGGGAATTCAGGTTTCTTGTGGCCCAAGAAAACGGAGATGAGGTGGCCTGCCATGTGGTCCACCCCCACATAAGGGATTTTTTTTACCAGCGATATTGCCTTGGCAAAAGAAAGGCCAACCAGCAGGGAGCCAATGAGTCCAGGGCCTTGGGTGACTGCAATGGTGTCGATCTGGTCAAGAGTTATTCCCGCCTCCTGGATGGCGGCATCAACAACCGGATAAATGTCCTCCAGGTGTTTTCGGGATGCAAGTTCCGGCACAACACCGCCGTATTTGCGGTGGATGTCTATCTGGGTGTTCACTATGTTGGAAAGAAGCCGTGAGTCATTTTCCATGACTGCTGCGGCTGTCTCATCACAGGAGCTTTCAATTCCTAGAATATACATAAATGTCTGTATTGCCGTTTTAGGGTAAAAGTGTTCAGTTGGAAATTAAGGAGTGTTGCGTATTCATCTCAGTGGTGACAGATCTCTCACATGCTTTCGAAGATATGACTTGTTTTTCTTAACATTTACCATTTAAAACATACAACTTTTTATGAATAAAATAGTGCATAAGGATAATATTCAAAACAATGTCAGCCAAAAGCAGCTGGTCGATATGTTTGATCGTTCTATCTCGTATCTTCGCGTTTCGCTGACTGACCAGTGTAACCTGCGTTGCCTGTACTGCTCTCCAAAGGCCATTAAGGATAAGCTGTCATGTGGCGAGCTGCTCAGCTATGAGGAACTGCTGCGGGTTATTGGTCTTGCCGCGGAATTGGGTATCAGGAAAGTTCGTCTCACCGGCGGAGAGCCCCTTGTCAGGAAGTATATCGATAATTTTATCGTTGGTCTCGGAAAGATTGAGGGCCTTGAAGATATCCGTTTGACAACAAACGGAGTGTTTCTTGGGAAATACGCCGAAAAATTGTATCAGGCAGGCGTCAGGAAGCTTAATATCAGTCTCGACACATTGAAGCCTGAGCGTTTCAAGGAAATCACCGGTGCTGATCTTTTCGACAAGGTGTGGGCAAGTATCGAAAAGGTTGTCTCCATGGGATTTCATCCCGTGAAACTCAACATGGTCGCTTTGAAAGGTATTAATGATGATGAACTGGTCGATTTTGCCAGACTGAGCCTTACCCATAATGTTCAGGTTCGTTATATTGAATTTATGCCGATCGGCAAGGCCAGCCTGTGGAGCCGTGAGAGATATCTTTCCACTGAAGAAATACAGGAGAAGATCAGCGTTCTTGGCGAGTTGCATCCTGTTCAGAGCGCTCACATGGATGGTCCGGCCAGGATTTTTGACCTTATCCCCCATTCCGTGAGAACCAATGAGAAGAAAACGGGCAGGGTGGGATTTATCAGCCCTATCAGTCATCAGTTCTGTGAGCGGTGTAACAGGCTTCGTCTTACTTCAGAAGGGAAATTGCGATCCTGTCTTCTGTCGGACAATGAAACCGATCTCAAGGCTGTACTTCGTGCCGGCGGATCTGATGATGATATCCGGCAGGTTTTGATTCAGACAATTCTGGATAAACCTAAAGGGCATACTCTCCAGGAGAAGGACAAGGTGAACTGCCATGGGGAAATGTCACGAATTGGTGGTTGAGATCTCCCGTGCCTGGGGATATGATCCCAGCCACTCAAAATAAGAGCAGAATTCCTGCAGCCTTTCGCAGGCTTCGGTAATAATCCCGTCCTCATAATGACCGATCATGTCGATGAAAAAGAGATATTTTCCTGATTCTCCCTTGACGGGTCGGGACTCGATTTTGGTCATGTTGATGTTTCGTCGTGCCAGGATGGCTAGGGTGTCGTTCAATGCGCCGGGCCGGTCTACCAGGCCGAGAAGCAGGGAGGTCTTGTCTCTTCCGCTTTTGGCGGGGGATTTCTTGCCGATAAGAAGAAATCGGGTTGTGTTGCCCCGGTAATCTTCAATGCCTTTTACCACCATCTGGAGCTGGTAGGTTTTTATTGCCAGGGAGCTGGCAATGGCAGCTACAGAATGGTCTTTCGCGGCCATTTGAGCGGCAACGCCGGTACTGAATACAGATTGGGTCGGAATGTCGGGAAGCTGTTTGCGGAGCCACTGGCGGCACTGGGCCAGAGGTTGGGAATGGGAGACAACCAGTTTGATATCCTTGATGTTTCCTGAATAATTCACCAGATTATGGGTGATGTCGAGATACTCTTCGCCGCACACTTTTACCTTGCTTTTCATGAAAGCATCAAGAGATGATGTCACAGACCCTTCTATTGAGTTTTCTACCGGGACAATTCCATAGTGTACACGGTCGCGCTCTACTTCATGGAAAATATCCTCAATAGTCTCTATGGCGCGGTATTCCGCAGAATGACCGAAGTATTTCACGCCGGCGAGATGGGAGAAGGTTGCTTCTGGACCAAGATAGGCAACCTCTATCTGTTTTTGAGATAGCCGGCAGGTCGTAATTATTTCATGGAAAATAGACTGCAGCGGGATTTCCGGGAATTCCGCGTTGTTGTCACGAAGCAACCGGTCGTATATTTGTCTTTCACGGAAAGGATCCCATTTCGCTTTGTTTTCTTTTGATTTGAGTGTGCCTATTTCCTTGGCACATTGAAGCCGTTCCTTGAGGAGTTTTAAGAAGGTGTTGTCGATTTCGTCTATTCTGTTGCGAACTTCAAGGAGGGCTTTGGTATTGTCAGTAGTCATGAGGTATCTGTTCAGGTTGAAAGTGTAATCAAAGGTCTGATGTTTAACTTTTAATACTTAATACTAATGTCGTTTTTCGCAAAGTGAAAAAGGCCTGTTTTTGAAAAATAAAACAGTTCGTTCTTCTTTCTCGCTGCCCGAGGTTTTTCCTTATTGAAAAAACTAAAAAAGTATTCTACGGTGAATCGCAATTCATTAATGTGTTTTTTTGTATTTCTTTGCTTTTATTTCGCAGGAAGTATCACCGATTCAGTATTAGGAAATTAGGAAAATGAAAGTAAAAAACTGGATGAAAGCTAATCCGGTAACCATCAGCCGCGATGAGCTGCTGCAGGATGCCACCGAATTGATGAAAGAACATTCCATTCGGCATTTGCCGGTCATGGATGAGGATAGTCTTGTCGGTTTTATTACCGAAAGCGATCTGAGGCATTTTTCTTTCCCTTCCCAGGTGAAGGATATTCCTGTTCACCAGGTAATGGTCCTGAACCCTCTGACAATAAATGCCAATGCCAGCATCGAGTCTGCGGCCCGGCTTATATATGATTATAAAATAGGTGGTTTGCCTGTTCTGGACAGGAAGCACCTTGTCGGGATTATCACTGCCTCTGATATTCTTGCCGCCTTCATTGAAGTTATGGGTCTTTTCAAGGCTTCGACCCGCATTGATGTAGTAGTTGATAAGAAAGGCGGACTCGAAGAGGTGACCAGGATAATCAAAGAATGCGGCGGAGAAATTATCAGTGTTGCCATTGAGAGCCACGCTGCCCGGCGCAAGGTCCATTATTTCAGGCTGGAGAAATGTGATCCGAAGCCGGTTGTCGAGGCCCTGGAAAAAGCCGGTCATAAAGTTGTCTCTGTAATGGAATGATAGGGTGCTATGAGCGAACATAAGGTTGTAAAAACATATGATGAAATAAATGCCCGGATCAGATCGGGTGAAGCTGTTGTTGTCACGGCAGAAGAAATGGTTGGGATCGTCCGCGAGAAAGGGCCCGAGGATGCCGCCAGACATGTCGATGTGGTAACGACGGGCACTTTTGCTCCCATGTGTTCTTCTGGTGTATTTCTGAATTTTGGCCATTCGCAGCCGACCCTGAAAGCCTCAAAAGTGTGGTTAAATAATGTGGCTGCATATGCAGGAATTGCCGCCGTTGATGTTTATCTTG
The DNA here is from genome assembly GCA_014382295.1 of Candidatus Desulfobia pelagia. GTDB lineage: Bacteria > Desulfobacterota > Desulfobulbia > Desulfobulbales > SURF-16 > Desulfobia > Desulfobia pelagia. The sequence goes on from JACNJZ010000068.1 coordinate 28,455, forward strand.
GTGCAGCAGAGCTTCCTGAAGATGATCCTCTCAATAAAGTGTTCCCTGGAGAATTTCTTTATGGGGGCGGTCATGTTATTGAAGATCTTGTTGCCGGTAAAAAGGTTTTGTTGAAAGCTGTCGGCTATGGGACAGATTGCTATCCAAACAGGGGCATCGAAAAGGAAGTAACCCTCGAGGATCTGCCCTTTGCAATGATGGTCAACCCCAGGAATGCCTATCAGAATTATAATTGCGCTGTCAATCTTTCCGATAAGACTATCTATACATATATGGGGACGTTGCGGCCCCACGGTAAAAACGCCAATTACTGCAGTGCCGGTGAGTTGAGCCCTTTGCTAAATGACCCGTTGTATAAAACAATAGGTCTGGGGACAAAAATTTTCCTCGGTGGTGGAATAGGATACGTGACATGGCATGGAACCCAGCATAATCCCGGCGCCCCCCGTCATGAAAACGGTACGCCTTTGAAGGCTGCCGGCACGCTGATGGTGCAGGGCGATCTCAAGCAGATGAGTCCGCGCTGGCTCAAGGGTATAAGCATGCAGGGGTATGGTGCCACCATGGCAGTAGGTATTGGTATTCCCATACCGATTCTCAACGAGGAGATGGCCCGCTATACCGGCGTCTCAAATGAAGAGATTTTCACCCAGATAATTGATTATTCCTATGATTATCCCCATGGCGTTGCCAGAAGTTATGGGGAGGTTAGCTATGCCCAGCTGAAAAGCGGTCATATTGAAGTCAATGGCAAAAAGGTAGTTGCCGCCCCTCTTTCCAGTACTGTCAGGGCCAGGGAAATTGCTGAGACCCTGAAGGGCTGGATTGTCAAAGGAGATTTTCAGTTGGAAATCCCTGTAAAATCATTACCGGACAAGTAGATCGGCATCGATTCAGATCAGAAATACCAGCAGCTTTGCGCCGTTCTGAAGGAATTCAAAAAGATTGCCGTGGCATATTCCGGCGGCGTCGACAGTTCGCTTCTGCTTAAAGCAGCTGTTGATTCTCTTGGTGCTGCCAACGTCATTGCTGTTTTTTGTCGCTCTGTGCTCCAGAAACCAGAAACCATTGATGGTGTTCTGTCAAGAGGTCAGGAGTTTGGCTGTGAAGTGAAAGTGATTGACTTTTCGCCTTTAGCCTGTCAAGAAATTATAGCTAATACCTTAAAACGATGTTACTTCTGTAAAAAAAAGATTTACGAAGCCATCCTGAAAGAAGTGCACGGCTGTCAGCTTGTTGATGGAACAAATTCTGATGACCTCAAAAAGGATCGACCGGGTCTTCAGGCTCTCGAAGAGCTCCAGGTAAGAATGCCCCTTGCTGAAGTATCGTTGACCAAGAAAGAAATTCGTGCTTTAAGTCGGATGCTTGGCCTTGTCACCTGGGATCTTCCCTCCGAATCATGCCTGGCAACACGCATTCCAGTAGGAACGCTTCTCAGTGAGGAAGCTTTTGAAAGAGTTTGCCGGGGAGAAAGTTTTCTGACGGGTCTCGGGTTTTCAGGGTGCAGGGTCAGATTCGAAAAACAAGGTGTTGTGATATCGATTCAGGAGAAAGATTTCGTCCTGATTGCCGATAATCATATTCGGAAGCAGATTCATTCTTTCTTTTTAAATTTTTCCAATGGAAAAGTCCTGCTTGATTTTTCAGGAAGAGTTGGGTAAAAAAAATAATCAGTGTGAATTGAGCGTCATTCCCTGTTTTTATAGGTCTTTTCGCCCATTTTCATTTTTTATTTGACAATCTATCCGTGTTTTATTAAACCGGCTTTAACGTAGAGATTTCTAAGGCTAACAGGCCACAATAAAGATCTAAGGTAAAAACGCCAAAACTTAAGAAAGAGGAGGAAGGAAAATGAATAAGAGTGAATTGGTGGATAGTATGGCAACTGCAGCAGGAATTAGTAAAGCTGCCGCGGAGAAGTCACTGACCGGTTTTCTTGATGCAGTAACAAATGCCCTGGCCGGCGGAGACAAAGTCACTCTGGTAGGTTTTGGCACTTTTTCTGTTACAAACAGAGCTGCTCGTCAGGGAAGAAACCCACAGACTGGCAAAGCTATCAAGATTCCAGCCAGAACAGTTGCCCGTTTCAAACCAGGCAGCAAACTTGCTGACGCTGTAAAATAATTCTTTAATTTACAGTTCAGTTTTTCAGTTTTAAAGACGCGGGGGAGAAATTATTTTCTTCTCCGCGTCTTTGTTCATACCTCTTAAAGGTTGCCTTAAGGGTACTTTGAAAAATTAGGATTTTCGTTCAAGATCAAGGCGTACGAAAA
>JACNJZ010000187.1 GCA_014382295.1 Candidatus Desulfobia pelagia
CATCAGCAGAGACAAAAAATAAAATAAAACGAGCCAATTTGGTCGGTTGAGAAATTATTTTCTGGCTGGTTTTGGTTACTTTTCAACACCTTTAAATTATCGTCTGCAGTTCGATCAAGTAGTTGTAAAACTAACGAGGCGTTGGAGTGTTTTTGTCGAACACGTCAAAAGTATCTTCTGCCAGCGATTTTTCCTTGAGAGCGACGATGAGATATTCGAGTTTGGAAAAATCCACAGCAGGAGCAATCTTGATTTGTTGAAACATGCCCCGTTTGCTTTTCATGACCCAGGAGACTGTTCCGACGGGAAGTCCTTTGGGGAAAATTCCGCCCATTCCTGAGGTGACAACAAGATCCCCCTTTTCAACATCGGCATTTTTCAGGATGTAATGGAGATCGTATGCGTCTCCGACTCCTTTAATGATGCCCTGGGCCCTATTTTTTTGAATAATGACATCTATGGCACTGTTGGGGTCGTTTGCGAGCAGAACTTTTGAGAAACCCGGTGATGTGTCAAGGACCTGGCCGACGATGCCTTCTGCGGTGATAACCGGCATGCCTTTTTCCACCCCGTCTTTGCGGCCCTGATCTATGATAACAGTGCGAAACCAGAGTGACGGGTCCCGGCCGATAATCTGGGCAGTAATGGTAGGAGGGGGGAGAGAGTCCTTCAGGCGCAGAAGTTTGCTGAGCCGGACATTGGTGGCCATTGCCTCACGGTATTCACTGGTCACGCTCTTATGCTTGTCCAGTTCCTTGCGCAGGTTCTCATTTTCTTCACGGACATCCCAGAGAGCAACGTATTTTCCCCAGGTTCCGGTGAAGACATTTGAGATAGTCTTGAGAACAAGTTGTCCCCTGCCGACCAAGTCGAGGGTGAGCTTCTGGGGGGTGTTGAACTCCTGGCGGCCAACCGTGGAGACGATCAGAATAAGGATGCCGGTGAGTGTTACGCCAAACAGGATGTATGGTCTGAGTTGACGGAATTTTTGTTGTTTTGTCCTTTTCATTGGAAAGGGATCAGGTCACCATAACCTCTTTCAGCACATCAATATTTTCAAGGGCCTGGCCGGAACCAAGAACGACAGAAGAAAGAGGATCTTCTGCAATAATGATAGGAAGCCCGGTTACTTCTTTCAGGCGTTTGTCCAGGTTTTTCAGGAGGGCTCCGCCGCCTGTCAGCACTATTCCCTGGTCAACGATGTCGGCAGCAAGTTCAGGAGGTGTAACTTCCAGGGCGATTTTGACAGTCTCGATAATGGCGTCAATCTGCTCATTAATAGCGCTCTGGATCTCGCTGCCGTTTATGTTTAATGTCTTGGGTACACCGGAAACAAGATCTCGTCCCTTAATGTCCATTGTCTCATAGGGCTCTTCGGGCATGACATTGCCGATGGTGGTTTTGATAAGCTCAGCAGTCCGTTCACCGATGGCAAGATTGTGTTTTCTTTTGATATATTGGAGTATTGACTCATCCATTTTGTCGCCGGCAACCCTGACGGATTTGGCGTATACAATGCCTGAGAGTGAAATGACCGCAACTTCAGTGGTGCCGCCGCCAATATCAACAATCATGTTGGCGGTGGGTTCGGTAATAGGCAGACCGGCTCCTATTGCCGCGGCCATGGGTTCCTCAATCAGGTATACTTCGCGGGCGCCGGCGGATTCTGCGGACTCACGTACAGCTCTTTTCTCGACCTGGGTGATGCCTGAGGGGACACTGACAATGATACGGGGGTGAACAAGGGTGCGTCTGTGGTGGACTTTTTTGATGAAATAGCGGAGCATGGCCTCGGTTACTTCAAAGTCGGCAATAACTCCGTCCTTGATTGGCCGGATGGCAACGATATTGCCGGGTGTGCGGCCAAGCATCATTTTGGCTTCTTTTCCGACGGCAAGAACCTTGTTGCTGCGATAATCCTTGCGGACAGCAACAACAGAAGGTTCACGCAATACAATTCCCTTGCCTTTGACATATACGAGGGTGTTTGCAGTGCCCAGATCTATGGCCAGGTCATTTGACAGCCAGCCAAACAGAGAATCAAAAGGATTAAACATATTTAAAGGCTCACTTTATTAGTTGTTTCCGAAGGTGATATGGATTAAGATCCTGTTATTGTTGTAAAGGTGGATTCAGTTTTTTTAGAATAAGGTAATTTTCTCTGAATCACTACTTAATCTTCTTTTTAATCGAATATATGTAGCAGACTGACATTGTGTTAGCAAGCAAAATGGATGGTCTTGAGCAAATGGCGTGTCTGGTTGTGATTTGATAAGGGGTTGCCGGAATGTGAATGAAAAACCTTGACAGCCGGACACCCCGTGTCTTATATAACAAAATTCAAACACAGGGTGGGGGTATAGCTCAGCTGGGAGAGCGCTTGAATGGCATTCAAGAGGTCAGCGGTTCGATCCCGCTTACCTCCACCAAGAGATACCAAGGGGTTGGCCGAAATCGGTTAGCCCCTTTTTCTTTGGTTTTCTCTCTTTTTGCAGTGGTTAAGCGTTCTTTTGTGTGGGGTAGGGATTAATTGCTTGTTGGGGGCGTGTCGCCAAGGGTAAGGGAAACTGTCAAGAAACGCAAGTTTCCTGTTGATTGAGATACAGTAAAGTTATTAAGTTGGTGTAGACACACGAGCGGTTAGGATTTGTTTGTCGAAGGTTAAGTCCCCAGTTAAGGAAAAAGCCCAAATTTGCTGTTAGCTATTTTTCCCTAAAATGTTAGCTCTGTCTTCTTCATACCAATCCTGTCCGCCGTATAATTCATCGCAGCATTTCTCACATAATCCGTGGCTGAATTGTACGTCTGAGTGTTGACCGATATATTGATCTACTTGCTGTCAGTAGCCATCATCATCTCTTACTTGCTTACACTTTGAGCAGATTGGAATTATTCCCCCTCAGCGTTTTTATTTCATTTAGAGCCTTCTGAAGATCTTTGTTACTCTCTAATAATTTTCTCTTTGCTTCCACGGTCTCTTTCCACCGCCGTAACGAGAAAAACCCGAATGCGAAAACAAAAAATATTAGCACTGTAAGACATTCAAAAAAGTGGCTCTATATGAAACTCAGCTACACCTTTCTGGATCCCCGATAACTGCATTCGGGGATGACAAGTCATAAGTTATACCGTCATCCCGGCATGTTTTTAGCCGGGATCCAGGAAACATAGGCTACTTGAAAAACGACAGGAAACCGTTAGCTGAGTTTCCTTAAGAACCACTTTCATCAATTTCCCACCTTTCGTGTTGGGCTGAAAATTCTACGATTTTTTCCAACATATCGTAACGTACTGCAAACACATAAACGACAAGGCTTATGGCTATAATAATAATTAGCTCTACTATCACATTCTGATCTATCTTATTATGGGAAATTGTATCCTGTTTTGCACTCATGTTATGTGTTTTCCATGCCAACAAGTTGTTCTGGTGTTGTTTTTCAGCTCCGAGAGTTACTGGACACAATCGGCTCGCCAACAGCAGGTAGACTGATCACAGGGGGTAATTCCGGTCTGAAAACATGTGGGATTGCCCTCCTTTAACTGGATTGCGCGGATAAGATCCGTTTTTTTCATTTTCCCTGACTTGATTCCCACGCTAGTTGCCTTCTTTTTAACATCGGTCATTTTCATAAAATTTCCTCCAGTGGTTTTAGTCACATATTTCTTTGGCTAGTTTCCTGAGCTGTCTCTCTTGGGCTGATTCAATATTCTCGAATTTCACGCCATACCGGCTTACGGCATGATATCTATTTAATCGTGGGTCATTCAGGTATATCCTTTTCGAACTAATCGAGGTGGTTACATGTTCCAGAAAAATATTTTCATTAATCAGAAGGATATCCAATAACATTGCATCTTTAATGGCACTGGTGCATTTGTCACTCTCAATAATAAAGGAAAGCCCATTATGGTTAAAATCTATAATATTTCCAATTTCAACGGACCTGTCCGGTTGCAAAAGAGCAACAATACCAGACTTCACGGTTTGCCTCTTACTATGCCGTCGTTCTGTCTGTGCAGTGGTTTTCATCGGAATACTCCTTTGTTAATGGAAAGTTAGGAACTTGGAATTTCTCCGTTTTGGACTGCCTCTTCATACCAGTCCTGTCCACCATATAAGTCATCAGAACATTTCCTGCACATTCCGTGGCTAAATTGTGCTTCTGTGTGTTCAGCAATATATTGGTCAACTTGATGCCAATACCCTTTATCGTCCCTGATTTTTTTACATTTTGCACATATAGGGATTATCCCTTGAAGAGTTTTTATTTCTTTCAAAGCCTTTTCCAAGGCTTTATTCTTTTCTTCCAGGGTCTGTAACAATTCCCGCAGGTTAATTAAATCTTGATGACGGGCCATAGCGATACAAATACCGCGTTCTAACTCCTCTGGCCTTGGAGGCTTTACAAGATAGGCTCCAGCACCAACCCTGCTCGCCTTTTCCAGAAAATCAGGTGTTTCATGGGCAGTTAAGATAACCACCGGTGTGGGGCACAGTTTTTGAATATTTTCTGTTGCCTCAAGACCATCCATTTCGGGCATTTTGATATCCATCAATACCAAATCCGGCTTGAGTGTTTTAACCTTTTCTATTGCCTGGGTCCCTGTTGTTGCCAAGCCAACAACATCATACCCTTTTAGCTTCAAAGTGCGTTCAATCTCTTTGCCGACCAAAAAATCATCCTCTGCAAGGAGTATTCTTATGTCCTGATTTTTATTCACCATTCTTGTCTCCGTTTTGACCCACACTCACCTTAAAAGACAGAGTTGTTACGGCTCCATTGTCACTATTGAAATTTACGTTCCCATGAAGATTCGAAGAGATAATTCCTTTAATGATCTCGACCCCCATACTTCCACTACTATTATCACCGGCCAATATCTCCCTTGGATAACCAGGCCCGTTGTCACGGAAGATAAGATCTGTAATGCCCGTATCACGTTCACGGATACGCACTTCTAACTGCAATGGATTCCCTTCTGTCAGGGCATGTTTAACTGCATTTGTGGCCAACTCATTCACAACCAGGGCCAGATGATGAGCTTGGTCGCTACCAATTTTGATATTGGTTTTCTGTATATCAAGGTGGGCTTTTTCTCCCTGCGGAAGGGTAGAAAGAGCGACTTTTATTATTTCTCTACACAAATGATCTAAGGCAAGTGGCTGCCACTCTCCGGCAGAGAGCAAGCTATGAACAGTTGCCAAACCTTGTATACGGGAAACTAAATCATGCATGATTCCCACATAGATTGAATCACGTTTTTCAAGACGCTCTTCCTCCATATGCAGCATCCCAATAATGGCCGAAAGGTTATTCTTTACACGATGATTAACTTCACCAAGGAGCGTTTTCTGTGTCTTGGCATATTTCTGCAACTGCTCCTGAGTTTCTTTCCGATCTGAAATGTCAGTAGCAATCATTATTCTGACTAACCGATTATTCAGCCAGTATATCACCTTGTCATGGCACTCATACCACCTGCCGTCAATTGTATTCTGAGTGTCCCAGGAGATGTGGTCAATGTTTATTGGGTCAACATCTTGTATAGAAATTGCCTGGCAAAAATCACAGCGACTCTTTTGTTCTTTTTGCAATACCGCCCAACACTTTTTGCCTTCGACCTCCCCAAAGCGTTGAGTTATATATGCATTTGCCATCAATATCTCATCTGTAGCAAGATCTACGATATATATCATGGCATCTACATTATCGACAATGGACTGTAGACTGTCCCGGGTCTGCCTGACATCCCTTTCGGCCTGGGAAGTCCTGATTACCTGTGCTGTGGTTGCGGCAATGCCTTCCAGTAAGAAGTTTTCATTTTCACCAATGCAATGTTTACTAAAAAGGGCCAACACCCCTATGGCTTTTCCCTCTGGGGAGGTTAGCCGGTAGCCGGCAAAAGATTTTAACCCTAACTTTTTGGCCCAGACATGGTCATGAACCCTTGGATCAGTTACAACATCATTGGTGAGGAATTTATTTTCTTTTTGAGATGCAATTCGTCCGATCTTGTAACAACCGGCTGGAACCCTGCGGTGTATCTCACTATCAATATGAGTATAACGACCGGAACTCACCTTCAAATGCAGGCAATAATCTCGTTTTAGACAGAAATGACGTTCATCATCTTTAACAGCGTGGTAGCATTCTTCGCAAATATCCCCTGGCTCTATGAGCCATATCCGGGCAAAATCAGCATCAAAGATTTTGACAATACAATCCGTGATTTCTTTAAGTTTGCCGTCAAGGGGTTCTGGCTTGAGCAGGTTCTCTTTCAAGATATTGAGTTGCTCTTGCCTCCTTTTTTCCCGCTTACTTGCAGAGATATCTCTGGCAACATGAACACTTCCATAAAGCTTTCCATCACTGTCATGGAGGGGTGAAGTGGTTACCAGAAAATCACCGCCAATAGCTCCCTCAAAGACCTCACTTGAATGCACTTGATGATCCTGCAACAACTTACTGTGAGGACATTCAGGGTGAGGGGAATCTGTACCATGCACTAATTCGTAGCAGGTTTGACCGATGCATTCGTCAGGCGAAAGGCCCAGGCCATTGGCCATTGCCTTATTGACTTGAACAAAACGGTGCTGATCATCAATAATAGCAATCAAATCCGGTACCGCGTCAAAAGTCCTTTCCCAGTCCTTCTTGGCACAGCTCAACTTATCCTGGGATTTTTTTTTCTCTGTGATATCCCGCGAAACAACAACACAATAGTTAAATCCCCCAGATTTCAACTGCAGTGGTGTCAGGGTGATATCATAGCACCGTTTGCCAAATTGAGGGGTATGAAACCATGCTGTATATGTGCTCTTTTGACCAGATAAGGCCTGATCAATGTATTTAATGGCTTTGGGTGCGCCCTCTTCACCCCAGATTTCAGCCACCGTTTTACCAAGAATCTCATGACGATCCAGCCTTAACGCCTCACAAAAAGAGGAGCTCACCGCCAAATATGTGTAATGCGAATCGAGCATTGTCATGAAGTCGGTGGAGCTGTTGACAATAAATTGGTAGCGCTCCATCATTTCTTCAGCCCTTTCTCTGGATATACGCATCCGCGCAAAATACCAGCAGGCAGGGACAAGCATAATAAAAAAAGCCATAAACAAGCTTAGCGTTCTTTGCCAATAATGCCATGAAATCTGATTCAGATGTTGCCTGTCTATAAAAGAAACGAGTTTCCAGGAAAATTCTGCGGGTTCAAGTTTTTTGTGACTTGCGCTAAAGACATGTGGGACAGCAGTTGATGATACCTGTCCCTCTTCCAATGGGAATATCGTAGTAAAGGTAAAAAGACCCTGGGGCGTTTCAAGTTGGCCGTATTGTGATTGAGAAATCCTTTGCCAAACCAATGGATACTCTCTGGAGAAAGTCAGGTCATTGCCAAACATAAATCCCCATTCATCTTTATCACGAAGACCAAGCAGCCAATATCCCTCTGTATTGAGCAGCATTGGAGAGCCGTATATGTGCTCACTTGTCATATGGCGACCGGAAGCGTGATCACTTTCAGCATGATCAGGACCTTCGTGAGACATGGCTTTCTTGACCTTGGTGAGCATTTCTACTGCGAGATAGTTTAACAGAACAATACCTTTCTTGTGTCCATTCCAATCAAAGGCAGGAGTTCCAAAACGGATGACTGGCTTATGGGGGATTTCAACCTTACCCCACTCAATATTGAGATCCAAAGGGGAGATGAAAATCTTGTCCGAATCCAGAGAGAATGTAGAATTGAAATAGTATCGTTTCTCCTTGTTCTGCAGACCATTTTCCGGAACAATAACCGGGGATCCATTATTATAATTAACCCTTACTACTTCCACGCCGGATTTGTCCAGATAGCGAACCTGGTCATACATTTTTTTATACGTTGCGAAATTGAGGTGTTCGCGCCTCAAGTCGTTAAAAGGATCAATCGAGCCTTCCTTCAGGAAAGATTGGAGAATTGGAGAGTGGGCTAGCAGTTGCAGATCTGAGGTGATCTGTTGCAGGGTCGTCTTGATGATCTTTTCTCCATCATGTACATGGGAAAGCTCATGCGCCTCAACGGCACTCCGTTCACTGCGAATGACAATAACGTGAAATATACCGAGTAATACGACAATAACCAAAAGAGCGAGAACAAAAAGTTGTAGAAAATGCTTCAGAAAAGAATACGAACGTCCCTCTCCATCAGAAACATTGTTGGCCAACATACATTGCTTATCTTGAATCATAGGTTTGTAATCTCAATTTATAAAAATTCAAGTCTTATCCTATGGGAAGATGCTCCGGATAATCTGGGCTAATTCCTTTTTAACAATAGGTTTAGGGATGAAACCCTTAATTCCAAGGTTAGCGATAGCATTATCGATAATTTTGTTTTGATATCCACTGCAAAGCAGTATGGGGATTTCCGATCGAATTGTCATGATTTACTGTGCTAAACGGTCTCCTGTCATATTGGGCATTGTAAAATCCGTTATGACAAGATCAAACTCTTGCGGTTTTACCCGAAAAACCTCTAATGCTTCAATGCTGCTGGTCCTTTCTGTTACCTTATAGCCAAGACTTTGCAATATGCGACCCATTGATTTAACAATCGCCAGTTCGTCATCAACAAGCAAAATACGTTCATACCCTTTGGGGCATTCTGTCTCTTGATCATGGAGAGTTTCGACTGCCTTTTGGTCAACTAATGGTAAATATACTGTAAATGTCGTCCCTTTTCCTAATTCACTTGATACAATTATATCTCCCCCAAAGGAACGTACTATCCCATGAACCACTGAAAGGCCGAGCCCTGTCCCTTCACCAACATCTTTTGTTGTAAAATAAGGCTCAAAAATACGTTCCTGAGTAAATTTGTCCATCCCGCAACCAGTATCACAGACTGTCAGGGCCAAGTAACGGCGAGAAGAGGTGTGGTTACGGTCTTTCTCTTCCAGCCTTACCTCCAAAACTCCACCCGATTCCATCATTGCATGAAGGGCATTGGTGCACAGATTCATCAGTATCTGGTGGATCTGTGTCGGGTCCGCCATAACAACATCATCTTTTGCTATTACCCTCAGCTCTATTTTTATGGTTGCCGGGAAAGAAGCCTCAAGAAGTTTTATACTTTCCTTAACAATTGGCGAGATCTTCACAGGAGAGAGTTCATGTTCTTTTTCACGGCTGAAGGTAAGAATTTGCGAAACTAAATCTTTAGCGCGTAATGCTGACGTACGGATATCGCCAAGATCTTGGTATGCCTGGCTCTCCGGCGCTTGGTCTTCTTGGAGCATTTGAGTGAAGGCAAAAATTGGTGTGAGGATGTTGTTAAAATCATGGGCAATCCCGCCGGCCAGAGTACCGATGGCCTCCATTTTTTGCATCTGGCGTATCTGGGCTTGCATTTCTCCTTTTTCTTTTTCAGCCTGTTTTAGGGCTGTTATGTCGAGAAAGCTTTCCAGTAAGCATTTACGGCCATTCAGGTTGAATTTAACTACAGATTTAAGAATCGGCGTTTTTTCACCATTGGTCTTGACAAGATGCCGTTCAGCATTTTCCGCTGTTTTCCCAAGATCAAGGACAGGGCATATGCCACCTGGGGGAATACAGAAAATTTCATTACATGTTTTTCCTATCAATTCTTTCTTGGTGAGACCCATCATCTTTGCAGCAACAGGGTTGGCATCTATGATTTGCCGATTTTCACCATCAATTATTACAATCCCGGTTTGAACAGTCTCATAAATTGCCTGCATCCTGGCTTGACTCTCTCGAAGTGCCGTTTCAGCCGTTTTTTGTTTAGCTCGTGTTCGGATTGCAGTAACGCCGAAAGACACGTTATCTGCAAGTTCTTGTAACAATTCAATTTCTTCTGGATCAAAGGCATCAGGCTTTGTTGCATATACATTCAAAGTTCCCCAGCACTTATTTTTCGTACGTAAGGGAAGGGCTATAGAAGAAGCATAACCCCGTTTTCGGGCTTGATCTTTCCATAGAAAGTAGGTCTCATCTAAAGCAATGTCTTTGAGCACTTGAGTTTTACCGGTACGAACAGCCATACCTGTCGGCCCTCGACCATATTCATTATCGGCCCAGCTTATACGGATATCCTCAAGATAACCGCTGGCGTCACCAAACTGTACAAGTGGGAAAATTGTCTTTTCAGTATCGTCTTTTTTTACCCCAACCCAGGCAAGTGGGTAATTGCCTGTTTTCACCAAAATTTTACATATTTCCCTTAAAAGATCAGATTCTTTTGTAGAACGAATCAGAGCTTCATTGCATTTGCTCAGTGCTTTTAACGCACGATTTTTCTTCAACAATTCTTCATTAACTTCCTGCCGTTCAAGTAAAACATGAACATTAGAGAGCAAAGTGGATGTGCTTTTCAGATCATAATCGGAATAATCAAAGGCCTTATTGGCAACAGCCCCTATTGCGACGATTTTATCTCGAGAAAAGACTGGCAAAACCATAAGTCTCGTCAAGGGAACATGGCCTTCAGGAAACCCTTTTTTCCCGGCATGCTCTTTATGATAGTCATTAATTATCAAGGGTTTTTTCTTCCGAATTACCTCTCCCCACAGTCCGGATTCATCTAAGGGAAATCGAATTGGCTTATCATGCATAGCACAATCACTCATCACCCCTTTTGACCAGGAATATATTGTCAAAATCATCTCGTCTTCATTGAAAAAACCATAAAATCCATACCAGCTTTCTGTTATCTCCACCATTTGGGATAAAAGGTGATCGCAGATAGTTTGCAAGTCGGCATCTTTAAGGCTGGCAATTTTCCATTGGGCTTCGAGACGATGACGCATCCTCGATTCCTGCAGTTCTGACTCTTTCAATTCCGTTATGTCGGTAACCAGCGAGTCGTAGGCAATGAGTCGTCCATGTTCGTCAACGCATGGTACTGGCGTGGTCTTTACCCAGCGTACAGCACCGTCTTTGTGGAGAATACGATGTTCAAAGGGATCGGAGCGCTTGCCGGTGATGAGGGTATTGATCTTTTCTGTCACAGTCGATCGGTCTTCCTCCAAAATCATATTGTGCCATAGATATGGATCAGCTTTATATTCATCTGCGCTATACCCTGTTACAGCTTGACAGCTTGCACTGTGGGTTGTGGAGGTCGGCTTTCCATCCTCGATGTTAACGGTATATGTGTAGTCAGTCACACTATCAAGGAGTTTTTCATAACGTTTCTCATTTTCATCGGCCATCTCGATAGCCTTTTTATGGTCCGTAATATCACGGCATGAATATTGGAAAGTGGCTTCTTTTAAGGAAACACGCTTTACATTCACGAAAAAGTGTCGTCCTTGTCCGAGCTTGTCAGTTACCTGTAGCTCAACATTTCGACTTTCTCCGTGTTCCCCCAAATCATTGCGAGGGAAAAAGTTGATACCCAGCAACTTGGAAATGTTGCCTAACGTTTCAACTTCGATTGGCGAATAGCCGAACGTATCTGCGACATTTGGTGAGATGAAAAGAAATTTCCCATGGTCATCCGTTAAAAAAACGGTGCATGATATATTGAAAAAAATGGTGTGGTTTAGTTCTTTTGAGTCACATAACTCTTTTTCTACATCTTTTAGACGGATAATCTCTTCTTCCAAGCTGGAAACTCTCTGTTTTAATTGTTCCAGTGTTTGTTTGGCTGCGGTCATGGCTCCCTCTCAAAAAAATGCACGTCAATATCGAAAACCTACACAGATCTTGAATAACTTATGTAAGTCCGGCTGCAATAATGACAAATAAAGTTGAGAATTCTATAAAGGTGACTTTAAATGGTGGCAGTGGATTAAACGCCTAAAGAAAAATAGCCGGAGGTGCTCGGGAAATAAAAAAAGAGATTGGTGTTATGCATGAGCAAGAAACAGTCGCAGGAGGCAGATCGAATAAAACAAACTGCCTCTTATGCTCTAGCTCCTGAGAATCAGGATGCGTTACGTCATCAATATGATGGGAAATGATACAGGTATGACAGGAAGACTTCTGGTCATGAAATGGATGTTCACTGGAATGAGCAATAACAACAAGTTGAACAACAAGAAAAAATAAGATCAAGAGTAGACCTGTTAATTTCGTGCCATGAAACCTGTCTGTAATCGTCATAAACAGTTCCCGAGATACGTATTTAACTGAATAAACGTTCTTAGTTGTTAGCAAACAAAAATAACTCTAATTGGTTTTGATTATGAACGCAAAGTAATTATCAGGGTGTGAGTAGATTTAAGCATAGGAAATAAAAGATGGTCAAATACAATTGTTTTCGTTACAGGTACTCATTAACCGGATGAACCAAATTAATTTATGCAGCAAGGAACTACGAACGGAAGATATAAGTGAAAGCGGCGTGCTGCCAGGTCCCTTTGTTGTCCTTTCAGTCAGTGATACAGGCTGCGGCATGGACAAAAAACAATGAAACGAATTTTTGAACCATATTTCACTACAAAAAAGGTGGGAAAAGGCACGGGTCTTGGGATGGCCGTTATTTATGGTATTGTTAAGGACTATGCGGGATTCATCAAAGTGGAAAGTGAACCAGGTAAAGGAACCTCTTTCCATATTCATTTTCCGATCCTGGGAAGGAATAACCATTCTGAGGAAAGACCAATGAAGAAAATTTTTCTGCCTCAAGGAAATGAGCGAATTTTAATTGTTGAGGATGATCCGTTCCTCCCCCAGATCACCAAAAGACATTTAGAAAAAATGGGTTATACGTGTACAGTTACAACAGATAGTCATGAAGCTCTTAATATTTTCCGAGCCAATCCAGACCAGTTTGATCTCCTCATTACTGATCAAACAATGCCTGGGCTCACAGGTAGAGAATTGTCAGAAAAGATTCTGGAGATAAAGCCCCCCATGCCTATTATTTTGTGTACCGGACATAGCGACATAATTTCCAAAAATGATGCGTTGGCAATGGGCATTAAAAAATATGTTTTAAAACCGATTCATGGGGATGAACTTCTCAACGCTGTCAGGGAAGCGCTCAATGAGGGGAAAAAAGCGTAAACCTTAAAAATGCCTTTAATAAGAATTTAACCATCTTCAAATGATATGAAAAAATGTGCAGAGTATAATTTGTATTCTCATCCGATAGATGAAGAGTCCTTCTTTAAACAATGTAATTATTGCAAAAAAACATGGAAGAGCTATCAGCAATTCCTGTCAGATCCAGATGTCAAGCTGACTGGCTATCAAGTATCCTTTGAAGAACTAGAAGCCGGCATTTTCCTTTTCAATCACTCCTGCAATAATACCATGGCACTGCCTGCTGATGCCTTCACGCATCTCTATGATGGCCCTATCTTCAAGGAACGAGCCACAGGGGCCGAAGATTGTCCTGGATATTGTTTAAATGATTGTGAGCTGCGGCCATGCATGGCTCAGTGTGAATGTGCTTACGTTAGGGAGGTGCTTCAGATTGTAAAGGATTGGCCTAAGGATGGGGAAAATAAGAAATACTGGGTTTCCCCCTGATTTAGATGTGAAAATTTACATCTGGTCTGACAATTTGAAGAATCTGATTTTAATTAATCCTGACAATTGCTCAAATTAAGGACTTAGGAAGTCTACAGTAGTCATATGTTGGCTATTGCATATGACCGCCAGTGGAAAAATTAACAATAATGGCGCCCTTTAAGGGGACAATTTTCGTAATCTTGGCATGTTTTGCATTCAGCATATCTTACTTTGTCTTCAGCACCCCAAAGGCCCTTAGCCGTAAGTGCGCATTTTTTGGTACACTCATTGCATAAGACAGGTTCCCCATCTCTTATTTTCTCCCAACCAGCCTTCAGGAGGAACTTTGAAGAATTTTCGTTGCATGCGCTGCAAAGGTGATAAAAGAGAAGTTCCTCTTCTGTTTTCAATTTCCAAGTAGGCATTATTGCGTTTACTCGCTACGATTATGAGTTTTTAGTGCGGAGAAAAAAAGATTGGGGTCTTTTTATAAAGACCCCCTGTATCATCCGTTGTAATGAGATCATATCTCCCGTCATCCACTTCGGTCTGCAGCTTTTTCGAGGAGGGAGATACTGAAGGTGCATTTTTTCTACTCATTAGAGGCTTGCAGACTCATAACTTGCGCCCTGCCAAGCAAAAATTCCACCTGGATGGCGAAGCACATTCTTGTATCCTAATTTTCTTGCCCACATGGCGCCATTATGACTGCGTGTGCATTTCACAAAGCCGCAATAAATAACAATGGTTTTATTCTTGTCCGGACCTAGCAGTTTGATAAATTCTTCCTGTGTTTTGCCATCAGTTTCTTTATCGTCCCATGCTTCCATTTCCGGAATTGGAAAGAGGAACTGTTTTGCACCAGGTATATGTTTCTTTTTGTAACTCTGTTCATATGGCATGGTGTCGACAATGATCATGTCCTTGCCAGAATCCATCCATCCTTTTAGCTCTTCAGTAGTTACAATATCGTAGTCTCCTCGTTGAACTTCACGTAACAACTTTACTGCACCTGTTTCTTTTTCTACTTCCTCTTCAAATTTATTTTTCCCGAAAGCAAAAACATTTGAAGATAAGCTCAAAAGAAACATGCCGATAATTGCCACAGATAAAAATGTTTTTCCTTTTTGCATGACTACTCTCTCCCAAAGGTTTAATTATTTGTATCTAAAAAAACAGCTTCTAACACTCTTTTCTTGCAGACCCCAAAAACGCCACATATACAAATAGACAACACCGGCAGCCATAACCAGGTCGCGGTAGAATGCCATGCGCAGTCCTCCATAGGCCCGGTATTCAGGATCTTCAGGGGCGAAACAGCCGCAATCGATATCCAGTCCCATCCAGATCCCGTAACCAAGTATTCCTAAAAAAAGAATCAAAAGGCCCGTGATGACGCTGAGGCAGCCGCGCACATCAAAAATAAGTCCCATAGCCGCTATCACTTCCAAGCCGGGCAGCAGAATGGCAACCGGCATGATCAGATTTCCAGGTAAAAGACCGTAGGCGTCGATAATAATAGCAAACGCATCTGGATCCATTAATTTGGTTATCCCTGCATAAAGAAAGGTGATACTTAACCCCCATCGCACTATGCGGTAGGGCCAAATTGAGACCAACAGGCCGATGAAGTTTTTCATCAACAGCGGTCGGCATAAAGAGCTGCTCCCAGGGCACCAACAATATCCGGTGCAGAGGGGGACTCTACTTTTACACAATCAAGTCGTTCCTGGAGCATTTTGACAATGCAAGGATTTCTGGCTACACCTCCTGAAAATACAATTGATTCTCCAAAACCAACTCTATTGAGCATTGCCGTTAACCTGTTTACGACAGACAAGTGCACTGCGTTTGCCACATCCTTTGGCGGGATTCCCCTGTTCTTCATGGAAACAACCTCAGATTCCGCAAAAACAGTGCGCATGCTATTTATCGCAACTTCCTGATCAGATTCCAATGCAGCGGGCCCGAATTCATCCAGAGCAAAGCCAAGGCTTGTGGCCATAATCTCAAGAAAACGGCCTGTTCCCGCAGCGCATTTATCATTCATCTGGAAATTGACGACACTGCCATTGGCCCCCAGGGATATCACCTTGGAATCCTGGCCGCCGATATCCACAACGGTAGTGCATTCAGGGAAGTGATACCTGGCGCCAATGGCATGGGCCTTGATCTCGGTAATGACATCATGGGCAAAATGCTTCTGGGCAAGATGCCGGCCGTATCCTGTAGCTACAATCTTTGAAGGCTTATACTGTTTGATCATTTCCAGGGCCTGGCCATGCGGATCAAAACCGCTCTCGGCAATCCGGTAATCAATCATTCGACCATCTTCGACAACGGCTACTTTGATTGTCCTGGAGCCTAAATCTATACCAACCTGCATTTTTATCCCCTTATCTGCTCCAGAAACGCTTCTATCCTTGTCTGCAGCTGACCAACATCTTCAGGGGAATAATCAGACTCAATGGAAAGATAGGGAATTCCTTCTTTTTCACAGGCTTCACGAACCTTTATCTCTTCAATGTTGTAGGTATGGCAGAACTGCAGAGAATAGTGAAGAATACCCTGAGCATTGGAATCTTTGTATTCTTTGAGGATTTGATCAATTCGTTCATAATTGGGGGTAAAACAGGAACAGTCAATTTTCATATAGCGATCAGTCAGGGCGTCAAGCTGCTCATCCATGGTGGATTTGTTTTCATCAATAAGGTCTTTGAAGTACCGTGTACCAATACAGCTTTCCTCATTGACCACAACCGCACCTGCTGCCTCTATCAGATTGTGAACCTTCCAGTTGGGAAGTGCCATTGGGGTGCCGGACACCATTACCCTAGGTGCTGAACTGTCAATAACACCTTCTCCATTCCTGGCTCTTTCTTCCAGCTCATCACAGAGTTCGTTTACTTTTTCGGCAAAACGAACGGGCTCGTCATAGAAGGCGATCTGTTCAATAAGGAGTGCATCTTTACCGCTGATGGGGGCCGGGCTACTGGCTCGTACCTTTGTTAGCCGTTGCAAAGCTCTGCGCTTGTTATTAATGACCTTTATTGCCGCGGCCAGATCATCAGTGCTTATTGTCTTCTGGCAGACTTCTTCGACTTTGGTCTTAAAATCTTTGACCTCTTCAAACCATAAGGTTTTGTCGCGCGCGTTTTTCATCTGAGGAATTTCCATAACATGGGTAGGAACAAGCCTATCAAGAATTTCCCAGGTCTTCTTTTTGGCATCACAGGTGGTTTCACCATAGACAAAATCAACGACCTGAAAATATGGACAGATTTTGCCAACCTTAAAACCAAATGCTGATTTAACCATAGGACAGATGTTCCTCGGTAAAATCTTCTCTGCATCAGGGATGGATCCGGGTGAGCCTCCACATAAGCCAACACAAACTCCCCCAGCTGCTACAACGACCTCTTCCGGGATATAAACACAGAAGGTGCCGACAATAGGACGCCCTTCTTTTTTTACATCAATCATTTCTTGAATGCGTCGGCCAAAAATCTCAGAGATCATATCATCAAAATAGGCCATTTTTTCTGGTCTATTCGGCTGAGACATGAACATCTTGCCATACACTTCGCCAAGCATCTGGCGGGCCTT
This sequence comes from Candidatus Desulfobia pelagia, assembly GCA_014382295.1. Lineage (GTDB taxonomy): Bacteria > Desulfobacterota > Desulfobulbia > Desulfobulbales > SURF-16 > Desulfobia > Desulfobia pelagia. The sequence goes on from JACNJZ010000187.1 coordinate 17,076, forward strand.
GTCAAAACGCGGAACGTCCATATCCAGACTTTCCCACATTTCGGGATAGGGTTTTACTTCAAAACGTGCTGCTTCCATACACTTCCTCCTTGAAGCTTGATCTTGTTAACGTGGCGCGAAACAACGCAGGTTCTGTGCACTGGAAAAAGGCTGGCTCTTGCCATTAAAGACGGCAATAGGCACACATTTGTCAGCCGTATGCCTTTTATCTCGGAAATGACTATTGCACAAATAGATAATACCTATTGGCTTGGTCGAACAGATAGGTGGTGCTATTGAGCAAAAAAGGGGACAGATTTATTTTCTTTGCCCTTTTTTGCCTTTTTGTTCAGGTGAAAAGTATATAGGCCCAGAAATGGTATGAGGAAAGGAGCACAAAGATACACAGCATGGCGAGGGCACATCTGGCGGAAAGCGTCTGTAGTTTTCTGACAGGAGCGGCCAGTCCGGGAAGGTTGTTGCAGAATCCGGCTATGATGTGGGAAATCCCGGAGAAAACGGCGAGGAAGAGGGTGAGGAAGATCGGGTATCCTAAGCCATGATATTCGGCTTTGAGTATGCAGAACGGGCAGTGGTGGTATGGCATGGCATAGATATATGAAGAAACAACCACGGTAATCACCACCAGGGACAGAATGAAAAAAAGGATCCATGTCAGTCCCGCACCTATGTTGATAGGTGCGGAGAGTTTTTTTGCCGATAGCTGGTAAAGGCAAAGGCCACAGAGGACAGCGGCAACACTATAAAATCCTGCCATGAGGCCGGTGGTGGAATATGTGCCGAGCAGGTTCTGGCCAAGCTGCTCTTTACCCCCGAAAAAAACGGCGCAGCATGAGGTGATAATTTCAGGAGAAAGTTCCGCCAGGTAGCGCGTCTGCAGGATGATTTCAAGGAGCAGATAAGGAAGTATGGCCACCAGGTACCAGTATTTTATTTTGATCAGTGGATAGTGCTCAGACTGGATGTCGAGCTGGTGCAGGATTATCCATATTCCATAGATAAAAACCCCGGCAATCTTGATCAGCAGGACAGGAATCCCGTAACTGTTAGCAAGAAATGACCCTGTGGCGCACATTGCCCCGATTATCATCCCCGAAAAATGATCTGCTGCCAGAACAAAGAGCAGCAGGGAAATAATCTGAAATCCCAGTCCATACATAACCAGGGTGGAGGAAAGCCATATTTCACTTTCCAGTTCGATCTGTGTTGAGGAATCAGAATTTGGATCCCAGAATCTGAGGACCCGTATTGCGGTACGCGAGGCGGTGGCTATGAGGAAAAGGGCACACAGGCTGATGATGGACAGGGCAAGACCCCAGGTGTTAAAGAGCATGGCGGTTCCCAACGAATTGGGCCAGGTGCATCAAAAGCGGCATAGGGGTTTCCTCATCTTCATTTTTCAATGTGCGATGCAGCCGTCATGGATATCAATAACAGAGTCGACGTTTCTGTGATCGGTCACCAAAGGGTCATGGGAGGCAATCACTATTGTTTTTCCTGATGCTTTCAAATCACTGACAATTTCCATAAATTCAAGGCTGAGCTTGGAGTCGAGATGGGCGGTGGGCTCGTCAGCGAGTAGAAAAGGCGGATCATTTATCAGGGCGCGGGCAATGGCTACCCGTTGAAGTTCTCCTCCTGAGATTTCGCCGGCCGGAAAATTGCGGCGATGGCTGATGGACAGCTTGTCGAGCAGAGGTTCCGCCCTGAGTCGTCTTGCCGCAGGAGAAATTCCCAGAGGAAGAAGGGGCAGGGTGATATTGTCCAGAACACTGAGTTCCGGGAGGACATTGAATTTCTGGAAAATAAAACCAATGACCTGGCGCCGGTAGAGTCCAAGAAAGCGGGCGGGAAGTCGTGAAATCTGCTTTCCGGCAACAGACGCCTTGCCGCTGGTGGGTGGGAAAACACAGCCGATTATGGAAAGAAGTGTGCTTTTTCCGGAGCCGCTGGCGCCTCGCAGGCAGACCATGGTCTGCGGCTCAACCGACAGAGAAACAGCGTCCAGAGCTTTCACCTCATTGGCTTTCCCCTGATTGTATATTTTGCATACGTTTTCCAGTTCTATATTCATCAGTATCTCTTTTTCCTGTCAGATAATGGTTTCGGCCCTGATGACAGCACTTCGCCATGCAGGAATAATGGTTGCCGCCAGATAGGGAAGAACGGAATACGAAAAAACAAGGAGAAGGTCGGCAAAGGTTACTGCCGGGTCAAGGTTCAGGCTTGGACGCAGTACCGACCAGCCGAGAAGAATCGGTGTAAACAGGCTGCCCTCGAAAAAGGCTACATGGATGTAGGCAAGGGTCAGGCCAAGCAGAAAGGAAACACAGGCAACAGCAATGCTTTCCCAGAATCGTAGGGCCAGTATGTCGTTGATCTGAAACCCCAGAAACTTGAGAATGGCGATTTCGCGTTTTTCTTCCTGGGAAAGTCCTGAGGCCTTGTCCCAGGCAAGAATGACAAAAGATGCCAGGGCGGTAAGAAGACAGACGGAGCCGAAACCGCTGCGCCATCCAAAAACGGTGCGGTAGGTTTTGCGGATCTGGGAATTGGTGAGAATGCGGGTATCCGGCATGATCCCGGAAATTTTTGCGGCGATGGTATCTGTTTCGGCGGGATTTGTCACGCTGACTGCAAGATCTGTCACCATGCCGTCACCGAGCCGGAACAGATCTCTGGCATCTTGTAGGTTCATGAGTATGGTGTCGCCGGTGAGTATGTCGGTGTTGTCGGTGAAAATGCCGACTACGGTAAATGATGCTTGGGAGAGATCCGACCTGAACAGGGTAAAGGATTTACGTTCCCCCAGTTCCAGGCTGGCGCGCACCGAAGAGCTGATGACGACTTCACCCGGTTTTTTCTTCTGGGGCAGACGACCATGGGAAAGGGAAACTTCTGCTTTCTGGATGCTGTCGGCTGGGAGGCCCAGGATTGTGTAATTGGCGCCGTTTTTTTCGTCGAAGTGGTATCCCCAGACGCGGGGTATAATCTGACGGATGCCGAATATGCCTGCAAGACTCCCGATACTGCTGTCTGGAAGTGAAACCTGTCTCCCTGCGGAAAGGCGTTGCAGGGTGATGTCGGGTGCGAAAACCAGGACTTTTTCGGCAGTTGTTTCCAGAGACTGGGTCAGAAACTGAAAGGATGCCAGCAGGAAAATAACAAGACTGAAAATCAATGCTATGCCGCCATTTTTCAACTTGCGCCTCAACAGGGAGGAAAGGGCATAGTCGAGAATGTTAAGATGTTTTTGTATGAAAGATGTCTGCATTGGAAATTCAGCCGCCGGAAGAGATTGTGCTGGCCGGAGGTCGCCAGAAGGAGCCGCTGGGGAAGTGTTCAATGGCGCCCGGGTGATCCATAAATGGGGCTATCGGGTCGCTTGCTGCCGGATGCCTGGTATAACGGGCTTCGGTGGCCACGCAGAGGTCGGTGAGGCCCAGTGTGGAAGCTGTTGCCTGCTGTTGTTTTGTCGCTTCGGCTCGCTCGCCGCTTCCTGCCATCCATACCTGCAGCAGCAGGGCGTCAACGGTCAGGATGAACAGGAGCAACAGAGCGAATCGTGTGGATGGACGCACAGTGGTTTCAGTCGCAGGTTAAGGGTGTAATATAGCATTGCATAAAGGGGCACAGACACAGAGTCTTATGACAAGGGGCTGTTGAACTCAGTGCCTGAAGCCAAAGTTTTCAAACACCGGCTTGCTTCTCTATTTCTTCATATGGCCTTTCATCTTATGGCCGGAGCGCATGGATTCGACCATTTCGCTGGTTATCTCATGAAAGAGGAGAACTTTTTTCCCATGATGGTCTTTGAGGAAATTTTCAGCGGACTCCTGCGTTGAAAAGGGAATAAATTCTTTACCCATGGGGCCAAAAACATCACTTCCCGTGACATAGACGGCAGAGCGGCCGTCAATCCATTTCAGTGAATAATAGTCTTTTACCCAGATCTCTTTGGCCAGAAGTTCCGGGGTAAAGCCATAGGCTGCCGGACTGAAGAAATGGGCCATGAGGTCTTTTACCCCGTCAAAATATTTCGGGTGGCCTTCTGTGTATTGAATCTGTGTTACCCAGTTGGGATATTTGGCCACAAACATGCCGCAGACCGGGCAGCGTTCGGTGCTCTCAACTTTTTCAGGTGGTCCGGCAGAGACAGCTTGCGGGGAAAGGAAGATCCCAATAAGCAACAGGGCGAGGCCGCAGATAGAAAGGATATGTGATTTCATGGTTGTTTCTCCTAAAGAATGTATTTGCCTGCCAGTTCGTCCAGTTCCGCCTTGCCGACACCGCCGAGAATGGCGGCAATTATTTTCCTGGAAGGGTCGATAATAATAGTCTGGGGTACGGCTTTTACTCTGTAAAGTTTGGCAATACTCGCCTCCTGATCCATGACGACGGGGAAAGGGATCTCAAGATCCCTGACGAAATCAGTTACCTCCTGGGTGGAAGCGCCGTTGTTAATATACACTACTTTCAGCCCCTTTTCTTTATAGCGATTGAAATATTCATTAAAGACCGGGGTGTCCGCTCTGCAGTATTTGCAGTCAGTACTCCAGAATCTGAGGATTACAAGAGAACCTGCCCATTGCCGGAGCTGTATGTTCTGCCCGTTTATGTCTGTGACCGAAAAATCCGGGGCCAGGTCGCCTATCTGCAATGACTTGCCGGTCTCTTTCTGGTCGCAGGCCACAAGCATTATGAGCAGAAAGAGAAGAAGCAGAAAAGTATTGCTTTTGATTTGGGATTTGGGATTTCGGATTGCGGAAAAAGGATGAAGTAGCCGAAATCCGAAATCCCAAATCCGAGATTCGCAATCAACAATCTTTGTCTGTTGCGCCACCATGTCATGATCTTTTACCCGAAACATTTATCAGCGTCCCTCTTCCGATAAAACTCCCTGTTTCATGTGGAGTATGCGGGGCGAGATCTGGTTTTTTGCCAGATTGCTGTTGTGGGTCACCACCAGGAAAGTCACGCCTTTTTCGTTTTGCTGCCTGAACAGGTCAAGAATCTCCTTTTCTGTTTCTTCATCAAGGTCACCGGTCGGCTCATCTGCCAGGATGATATCCGGCTTGTTCATGAAGGCTCTGGCGATTGCAATACGTCGCTGCTGCCCTCCGGAAAGTTGTGACGGGTAGGCTGAGGCCTTGTCGGCAAGACCAACCTGCTCAAGCAAATGCAGGGCATGCTCTCGATGTATGTTGTTTGCGGAGCCGAAATACAGCGGCAGCAGAAGATTCTCCAGAGAGGTCAATGTGGGAATAAGACTCGCGAACTGGAAAATGAAGCCAATGGTTTTGTTTCGCAGGGTAGAGATGTAGCGATCGTCCCGTTCCCAGTTGTCAATTCCATTGATTCGTACACTTCCGTTGGCAGGGGATGTCAAACCGCCGATAAGGCTGAGCAGCGTAGTCTTTCCGGACCCGGAATGGCCCAGGATCACAACAAAATCTCCTGCGGCAACCTGCAAATCAACATTATGTACAGCAGGGACTTCCTTGTCGTCAGTCCAATAGGTTTTAGCAAGTTTTTCACATTCAATAATCACAATTCACCTGACAGTTTAAAAAGAAGAGAGAGGGAAATTCTGCCTTTTGGTCCCGGTTAGGAATCCTGGGACAACAACACATTACATTTATTTTGATTATTGTGCCGGAAAAAATGTTGACATGGCTGCTACTCAGTGGTAGTTCTACAGTCAGATAATAAGTAGCACAGTGTGGCAGTTGTGTCAAGGGTCGCTTGTCCAGAATAATAAATGACGAAGAGAAACAGTTTCATGAAGAAGGATGAACTGCTCCGTATTCGAAAGATATTAGAGAAGACACAGAGACAACTGTCGGCAATCCTGGGGATTTCTATCAGAACCATTCGGAGCTACGAGCAGGGAACCCGCAGTATTCCCGCCTATGTTGAGCGGCAGCTTTTTTTTATATTGAGCCAGCAGCAGGAAATTATGACCACCGGCAGATTGTGCTGGGATGTTAAAAAATGTCCACCGAGCCGAAGAGAGAAGTGCCCGGCCTGGGAGTTCCATTGCGGAACGCTTTGCTGGTTTATTAATGGAACTATCTGTCAATGTGCGGAAAAGGAAAACTGGGAGGAAAAAATGGATGTGTGTCGCAAGTGTGAAGTGCTGCGATCCATTCTCGAAAATAGCGGGTTGATTAATACAAAGTGAGATGCCGGCGCCATTAATCGCTAATGTGAAGCCGTTTGCGTAAAAAAATAAAGGAGGAGATTGTTATGAAGGGTACAAAAAAGAAAATTTTAAGCACTATTGCGGTAAGCGCCATGCTCATCACTGCTGTCGGAGCAGGAAATGCCATGGCAGGTGACAAGTACGAGGGGACTGCATATGTCGCTGGAATGGGTGGTCACTTTGCCAAGGCAGTATTTGAAATTGACCCGAAAGCTGATACTCCGATTATTATGAAGGCCCTTGATAAAATTGATATTGGCGATGGAAGTACACATCCAGTTCACGATGCTCGGATTGATTATAAAGATCGTGACACCATGTACTGGTCAACATATAAGCCGGATGCAGATGCCAACGGTGGTTACCATTACGGAAAAAGTGATCTTAAAACAGGAGAAGTCCTGAAAGATGTTGGATTTAAGATGCCGGACCAGGTCATCAACCCAAAGGCAGGATTCTGTGCCTCTGCCCAGACCAAAGATTATTATATGCCTATTTCCATGAATAAGCCTGGCTATATCAGTATTATCAGCAAGAAGGATATGGAGCTGAAGCATAATGTTTTTCTTGAAGGAACAGACGCTGATATTGGAACAGGATACAAATACATGCATGGCATTAACTCGCCTGACATGAAAGAGGTTCTTATTACGCTTAACGAGGCAAATGTTGCCCAGGATAACAAGGATCTTGGAGTTACTGTTGGTAAAATGCACATGATGGTGCTTGACGCTGCGGCTCTCGAGCAGGGCAAGGTAAAGGTTCTTCGTAAGGCTGTAGCAGATGGAAATAAGAAGTCGACCGTCAGTTTCCGTCAGTATTATTCACCGGATGGAAAATATATTGCAAATGCCACCGGAGATATTCTTTTCCTGGTTGATGCCAAGACCCTTGAAGTGGTTGACGCCGAAACCATGCCGAATCTTAATGAAACCCACGACGCAATTTTCACCCCGGACGGCAAGTATATTATTGCCACCTCCCGGACCAAGTCTGTTCTTCCGGGCTGCGCGACTCCTGAAAAACCGGCCGATGGTGAATGGCGTATGGATGGCCAGCTGAAACTCTATGATGTGGCCGCGAAAACATTCGTCGGCAAGCCTACATCCACCTGTCTGGCGTGTCATGATGAAGAACTTGGCACTGATGAGGATGCACCTCATGCAGTTCTCTGCGGTTTAGATGTAAACTGGAAATAAGTTTTCTCTCCAACAAGCAGATAGCTCTTTCTCAACAGGGGCTATCTGCTTTTTTTCTGTCTTCCTGGAAATCCATGGGGTAGAGTGTTTTTGTTAATTTTAGACAGATCTCATCCTGACCACATTCCATTATTATGCTCTCAAAGCAAACTGTTGCCATAACCGCCATTGCCTGGAAAAACGTAGTCCGCAAGATTTTCCGAAATCTTGTCCTGGTTCTTGCGGTCTCGCTGCTCGTCGCCCTGCTTGTTTTCGCCCTGCTGTTTGCCAAGGCTGTTCGTGAAGATATTGATGCTGCAGCTTTGCGTCTCGGTGCTGACATTGTCATTGTTCCACCAGAGGCCAAAAGCATGGCTGATGAATTCATTCTGGAATCGTTAATCAAAACTTTCTACATGGATGATTTCGTCTTTGATTCTCTCAGTGATCTTCCCGATATTGAAGCCGGGACCTACCAGATATATCTCCATACATTAGATTCCGGCTGCTGTAGCATTGATGAAGGACAGGTTGTTGCCATTGATCCTGATACCGATTTCGTTGTTTCTCCCTGGGTCAGGGATGGCAGAGGGCTCGAGGAGGGTGAGATTTATATCGGCAGTTATGTGTATGAGTTTCTGGGGCTTATTTCCACGGCACAGCTTTTTGGCTCGGGGGTGGAGATTGTCGGACATCTCGAAGAAACAGGCACCGGGATGGATCGTGGAATTTTTATGAGGATGGATGACCTCAACAAAATTCCCAAAGAAGCGGTCGGCGCCTATACCCCGGGGAAGATCTCCATTATCTTCCTGAAGGTTAAAGAAGGCGCAGATGTTGACCAGGTCGTTGCCAAGATCAGGACTATCAATCCCCGGATAGGTATTATGACACGGGGAAGCATAGGTGCGGATGTACGCAATACCCTGCAGGATATTATCAGAGTTTTTATTATTACCATCAGTATGTCATCTTTGCTGGCTATCCTGCTTGCCTGGTCGACTTTTACCGCCCTGGCCAATGAGCGTCAGCGTGAAGTTGGAATTTTGCGTGCCATTGGAGCGCGCAAGCATCACATCGTTCAAATGTTTCTAAGTGAAGGGTTGGTGATAAGCATTATGGGAGGGCTCCTTGGATTGGTGCTCGGTCATGGGCTTATTCGCAGCCTGGCCGGAGATTTCAACCTTTTGACCCGTCTTGGTACCGGCTCTGTTCTCTCCCTGGAGAACTTTTTATTCAGCACCATCGCCCTCGCTGCAGGTATTACCGTCTGTCTCATCGGTGCCCTGATTCCTACCCTTCGTCTTGCCGGCATAGAGCCTCTTCTGGCTATTAAGGAAGAGTAAAATAGGTTAGCAGTAGCCGTATCTCACACTTTATTTTGTCTGGACAAACAATTATTTTTCTGGAATAGTATTTCCCGTTTGGGATCTCTAGAGGACTATTGTAATCAGTGTTTTTTCCTCAATTGAAACCCTTTGATGAATTACGATCTTTAATCGGGGAGGGCCGCTCGTTTTTCCCAATATTAAAGTGAACCTCTGCCGCAATATAAGAATTGGCCTTCTTCTCTCGGCAGAGGTTTTTTTATGCCGGCCTTCCCCCTTTTTGCCAACCGGAGAAATATATGACGAAAAGCAAAGCCCAGGCCGAAACTCCCTCCCCCATGCTGAACAAGCCGGTTACTGACGAAGCGATTCTCAAGGTGACCAAGGAGATCGTCGTCAAGTTCATTGAGGTCGGACATCTGTCGCCTGTGAAGTTTGATGAGATCTTTGCCCAGGTCCACGGAACAATAAGCCGCACTGTCCGTACTGATGACCGAGATTAATCCTGCCCTTAATTGTTTCCCTGAAAAATTCTCCCATGTCCACCTGATGGGCGTGTGCGGTACCGGTATGGCTGCCATGGCCGGCATGCTTAAAAGCCAGGGCTATATCGTCTCTGGTTCGGATGCCAATGTTTACCCGCCAATGAGTGATTTTCTGGCCGAGCAGGGAATAACCGTTCTCGAGGGCTACAGACCTGAAAATCTGAACCCGGCCCCTGACCTGGTTATTGTCGGCAATGTCATCGCCAGGGTTAACCCGGAGGCCCAGGCGCTCGCCGCTGCGGGCATTCCTTATGTTTCCTTTCCCCAGGCCCTTGGCCGCCTGTTCCTCAGCGGTCGAAAGTCCCTGGTTGCTGCCGGGACCCACGGCAAAACAACAACATCGTCCATTCTTGCCACCATGCTCCATGGTGCCGGCCTTGACCCGGGGTTCATGATTGGCGGTATCGTCCAGGCGTTCCAGTGTAATTTCAGGATCGGCCAGGGTGACTATTTTGTCGTTGAGGGGGATGAGTACGACACCGCTTTTTTCGACAAGGGCCCAAAATTCCTCCATTATCAGCCCCACATCGCCATTATCACCAGCATTGAATTCGATCACGCCGACATCTATGCCGACCTGGAAGCGGTCAAGGCATCTTTCAGGAAACTTGTCGCCATCATGCCTGAGGATGGCTGCCTTGTCGCCCATCTCGACGATCCGGTTGTCCGGGAGATCGTTGCCGGGGCACCATGCCCCGTCCTGGGTTACGGGAAAAGTCCTGAACTGGACTGGTCCCTTGGCGACATGGCCATTTCCGAAGAGGGAACGACCTTTGACGTTCTCAGGGCAGGCAAGGCCTTCGCGTCATTTAACAGCAGGATGCCGGGGGCCCACAATGCTCTTAATGCTCTTGCCGTTATTGCCGCTCTGGATCGCCTCGGCCTTTCTGTCGAGATGATCCGGCGGGAGCTGGCAGCGTTTGCTGGCGTCCGGCGCCGCCAGGAGGTGCGAGGTACTGTGAACGGCATTACGGTTATCGATGATTTTGCCCATCATCCGACCGCGGTGCGGGAGACCCTGGAGTCGCTGTCTTCGGCGTATAAGGGGAGAAGGCTGGTTGCTGTTTTTGAGCCCCGCACCAACTCCAGCCGCCGCAGTATCTTCCAGCAGGATTATGTCCGGGTTTTTGACAGCGCAGACGAGGTTGTCATTAAGGAGCCCGATGTTCTGGTTGCTATCCCTGAGGAAAAGCGTTTTTCCGGTGAAAAGCTGGCTTCTGACCTGACGGCACGGGGTGTGAGAGCCCGCTGTTTTGAAAATACGGACAGGATTCTCGATTATCTTGCCGACACCTTGAGCGAGGGTGATGTGGCGGCCGTTCTTTCAAATGGTGGATTCGATAATATTCATATCCGCTTGCTGGAGCGTATAGAATAGTATTCCCCCGGTGGTTTGGGTGATTTTGCCTAAATTCATTTTTTTTTTATTCCAGAATATAGCCCTTTTGCTTTTTGGGTCAAAAAAGTCCCCGAATTGTTCCTTTTTAGCTAAAAAGGCGGAGCAAGTGGCTGATATTTGTGAAGTAAAAAAACGAATGACCATTCAGTTTCTTCTTGACATAAGCACATTATTGAACTAAAAACGCCAAGGAATGAGTAACAATTCCCGTTGCTCGCTAAAAAAAATAAGGAGTTACTATCGTGCTATCGGAACAAGCTCTCCTTGACCTTCTTTACATTGCCGCCTTTACCCTTGGCGGCCTCGGCTTTGGCTTCGGCCCTCTTCTTATTGTCTATCTGTTCTCACCCCGTAAAAACCGAAATGTTAGCAACAATACAGGGATACCTATTGAATGCGGTATGGAAACCATTGGTCCTGCCTGGATTCGATATGGAATCGTTTATTACCTCTATGCGTTGATGTTCCTTGCCTTTGACGTGGATGTTCTGTTCTTGTTTCCCGTGGCAATGGCCTATAACGATGTGCCAGGTATACGACCCTTTATCGAAATTGTTTTATTTGTCGGGATTCTTTCATTGGCGATTGTATATGCATGGAAAAAGGGAGTGTTTAAGTGGGAACGGAAAGCGTATCAGCAATAGAAACAACTATACCATCTTCAATTGTCCAGTTTCATCAGCTCGATAAACTGCGCATGCTGGCCAGGGCTAATTCGCTCTGGCCTATGACCTTCGGTCTGGCCTGCTGTGCTATCGAAATGATGTCGTCGGGAGCCGCCCGCTTTGATCTTTCGCGTTTTGGCGCAGAGGTTTTTCGTCCATCGCCACGGCAAAGTGATCTGATGATCGTTGCGGGCACCGTGAATAAAAAGATGCTTCCCGCAGTAAAAATTTTGTATGACCAGATGACGGAACCCAAGTGGGTTATTGCCATGGGGAACTGTGCTATTTCAGGCGGTCCATTCGCGTTCAAAGGGCAGTATAATGTAATTGAGGGAGTGGACAGTTTTCTGCCGGTTGATGTGTATATCCCAGGCTGTCCACCTCGTCCGGAGGCGTTGATCGAGGGTATTCTTGAGCTTGAGGAAAAGATTACCGGCTCTCGTCGATGGCCCAGGGTCAAACCTGAAACAGCAGTTAAGGGTTAAGGCCACCTTAAGTTAAAAGCGCTAAGTTGAAATTCGTAATTCGTAATTTCTAATTCGTAATTGTATTCAAATGGTAACGTTATGGATCGAGTAAAGATAAAACGGGAATTGGAAATGCTCGCTGCTAAAGGGCTTGTGGCTGAAGAAACTCCTGAGGGAGAAGTTCAGGCTGCTGAAGTGGATGGCGACGAGGCCCAGGGCAAGAAAAAGGAAGATGATGCACCGCGGGAGAATGGACTGCTCGAAACAGACTATGCTGCGCGAGGGACGCATCTTGATGTCCAGATTAATCCGGACCAGGTTGTCAGGGCAGCAGAGATTCTTGACAGCGAAGGGATGACCATTGAGATGGTGACCGGGGTTGACTGGATAAAAGAGAACCAGTTCGAAGTCATATATGATTACTCTTATACCGGCGGGGAATTGTTCAGGGTCCTGGTGAGAGCCAGGGTTGATCGAGACAAGCCGGATGTCCCCACTGTTTCAGAAGTTTACGGAGGAGCCAACTGGCACGAACGTGAAACATGGGATCTCCTGGGGATTAATTTTGTCGGGCATCCGCAGCTTGAACGTTTCCTTTTGCCTGAAGATGCAGATTTCCATCCATTACGTAAGGATTTTACAGCATGAGTGTTCTAGCAAAAAGCCAGCTGCAGGAGACCTTTGAGCTTAATATCGGTCCGCAGCATCCGGCTACACACGGTGTTCTTCGTATAAAGGTTACAATGGATGGTGAGTATGTTGTCAAGGCAGAGCCTGTGCTTGGCTATATTCATCGTATGCATGAGAAAATGGGTGAGAATCGTACCTGGGCGAAGTTCTGGCCGAATCTGGGGCGTCTCGATTATCTTTCTGCCCTTGCGTATAATCACGGATATGCCGGTCTGGTGGAAAGGGCAAACGGCATTGAAGTTCCGGAAAGGGCTGAGTACATCCGCGTTATAACCGTTGAACTGAATAGAATACAGAGTCATCTCCTCTGGTTCGGAGCATATATCCTGGACCTTGGTGGTTTTACTCCCCTCATGTATGCCTTTGATGAACGTGAGCAGATTCTCGATCTTCTCGAATCTGTTACCGGTTCCCGCCTTACCTACTGTTACTTCCGTTTTGGTGGAGTTTATAACGATATAGATGATGATTTTATTGCCGGCACCAGGACTTTTATAAAGCGATTCCGTCCGCAGCTGCCGATGTATGATGACCTGGTGACCAACAATGTTATCCTGATGAATCGTCTGATTGATATTGGTCCCATATCTGCTGAAATGTGTAGAAAGTATGGAGCCACCGGCCCCGTTCTGCGCGGTTCAGGCGTTAATTTTGATGTTCGTAAAAATGAGCCATACGGCGTGTATCCGGAGCTGAATTTTGATGTGCCCGTCTACCATGAGTGTGATTCCATGGCGCGGTATAAAGTAAGGATGGATGAGATGGAACAGTCCCTGCGGATCATAGAGCAGGCACTTGACAAACTTCCCGATGGCCCGGTTATGGCAGCAAAAGTTCCCAAAACCCTAAAGTCCGCCAAGGGCGATTATGTTTTTGCAGTGGAAGCGGCACGGGGGACGT
>JACNJZ010000180.1 GCA_014382295.1 Candidatus Desulfobia pelagia
AAATCCTCTGGGGAAGAGAGTGCGTGTTGGCGGGTTTCGTTTTCGTGTTATCGGTGTCATGGAGTCCAAGGGCCAGATTCTCGGCTTTGACCTTGATGATGCAGTCTATATCCCTGCAGCCAAGGCAATGGAGCTTTTTAATCTTGAAAGCCTGATTGAAATTGATGTGTTATATACGGCAGACGCATCAGGTGATGAAGTTGCCGAGGATATTCGTCAATTTCTGATTAGTCGGCATGGGTCTGAGGATTTCACCATTACAACCCAGGAGCAGATGATGGATGTTCTGGGTGGTGTGCTGGATAAACTGACCATTGCAATAGGCGGATTGGGCGGGATATCGTTACTGGTCGGCGGGGTGGGAATTCTGACTATCATGACAATATCCGTAAGGGACAGGACGGCAGAAATAGGCCTTTTTCGTGCTCTGGGAGCAACCAGTAATCAGGTCCTTATCCTTTTTCTTGGAGAGGCGATTGTGCTTTCTGCTTTGGGAGGGGCCATTGGTTTATGTATAGGCTGGGGTGGGTCTCAGCTGCTGCATTTTTTTGTGCCGGCCCTGCCGGTCCATACTTCCTGGCCGTATGTCCTGTCAGCAGAACTGCTGGCCGCTGGCATAGGTATGGCTGCAGGTGTTGTCCCGGCTAGGCGGGCTGCTGGTCTCGATCCGGTTGAAGCGTTGAGGGCGGAATAGAACGGAAGGTTCAGGGTAGATTAGGTATGCTATCGATTCAATGAAAGGAGAGATGATGGCCAGGGAAAAAGACAGTCATTTTTTTCAGGTGTTTGAAAATATAAGGAAGAAGCTGAAGGAATTACTTTATGATCAGGACAATGCTGTTGATGAGGTTGTTGATGCTCTGATTCATATATCCTGCAGGCCGCCAGAGGATCAGCCGAAGGGTATTTTTACCTTTTTGGGGCCGAATTCTGTGGGGAAATCCTATCTGGCCAGATTACTCGCAGAGTTCCTGGAAGGGTTTTCCCAGGTCCTTTGTCTTGATATGGAGCAGTACAGTGAACCCGATAGTGTTCTGCAGCTGCTTGGAGCCAAGGGGATGGTGGAAGGCGCGCCAGAGGGAGAACTTCTCCGCTTTGTCCGCGAACATCCGAGGTCCATACTTGTTTTTGATGCCATAGAAAAGGCCGATAATCAGCTTCATCTGGCGTTATTAAATCTTTTTGCCAATGGTGAGATTGACTCCGGAGTGAGTTTCAGGGAGACTATTATCATTTTCACATCCACCCTTGGCAGCACACTCTATAAGAATCGGGATTTCCTGGATAATTTCAGCAAAAATAAGCTGCAGACCCAGGATCTTGTCATGAATGCGATTGGAAGGGAGAAGAAAGCGGTCTTTGATTTGATCCAGCCTGCGCTCGCTCCTAAACTTGTCCAGACAATGGCCAGGAATTTCATTGTTCTGTTTCATTCTTTGGGTCTCGATTCCATGGTGCGGATTGGCTGTGAGTCTCTTGACGAGCATGTAAAGCATTTTGTCGATAAAAGCGGCATTGAACTCGAATTAAGGGATGCCGAGCCATTGATGTCTCTGCTTCTTCTTTCACTTGGTTCCCATGTCAACATCAAGAAGGTTAAAAGGCAGCTTCCCGATGCGCTTCTGGGCCGAATAACCAGATTTGTAAGGGAAAACAGGTCGTTTCCCAAGAAGGCTGTGTTTAAAATTTCCAGTCAGGCCGCCGGTTTTTTGGATAAATTGGCGAGGACACATGATGACCTACTGCGTCTGGACAGGAAAAATGAAACGGTAAATGTGTCGTGGAAAGAATATATGCGCGGCGGCACCCTATTTCTGAGTCTTGACAAAGCCAGGCTGGAGCAGATTGCCGTAGCAGATAAGTTTATACGGGAGAGGCGTCCCTCCATAGAATTTTCCGCCATTGGCTTTTCTGACATCGCAGGCAACAAAGCAACCAAGGACACGTTAAAACAGATTATTTCCCTGTTGAAGAATCCTGCTCCGGTGAAGCGATTTGGTATTGAGATTCCTAAGGGGATGCTGCTTTACGGACCTCCTGGTGTTGGCAAGAGCATGCTCGGTAAAGCCTTTGCCAGGGAGACAGGGCTTCCCTATGTGTATGCCTCCCGGAGTGACCTCTTTGATGCCGAGTATATCAGGCGGGTCTATCAGGAAGCACGGGAGTATGCGCCGAGTATAGTGTTTCTTGATGGTATTGACGTCAAAGGACTCCTGGAGGGTGTCTTTACAACCATGCCTGATGATCAGTTGATCATGGAGTTGGACAGCTTGTCAATGGACCCCAGCAGGCTTGTGTTTACTGTTGCTACAGCACAGAACAGGATGGACGTAAGCCCTGTTATAATCGCTCCTGACAGGATTGACACCTTTGTTGAGGTTCCGGAACTTGACAGGGAGGCACGGCGATTTTTTATAGACAAGATTCTCAAGAAGCCCAACGATGGTAAAATTAATGTGGAAAGGGTGATTCGCTATATATCAGGTATGAATGGCTATGATCTGCAGCGGATAGGGAAGGAGGCGTCTCTTTATGCCATTCGCAACGGACTGGAATATCTGACAGAAGATATCCTGATAGAGCAGATAAATATTATCAAGTATGGCTACAAGCTTGAAAAGAAACATATGCGAAACCTGGAAGAGGATTTGCGGATAACAGCCTATCATGAGGCCGGACATGCTGTTCTCTCCTTTCTGCTGCTTCCTGATATCAAAATTGAACAGGTTACAATCACACCCCGGTTCGAGACCTTGGGATTTATCTCATATACCTCCGAAGATTTTCCCGGGAATGTGTCCAAGGATGAAATTTTTCATAATATGTGCGTGTTGATGGCTGGACGGATTGCCAGTATGAAAAAATTTGGCGATAAAGGGTTCAATACCGGTGCATCCAATGACCTTGAGCAGGCAACTCACCAGGCGTATGCCGCAGTGGCAAGCCTCGGTATGGATGAGAAAATAGGCTATGTGCATACTGACACCTTGTCCCAGAATGTAAGTAAACAGATATTTTTGTCGATGGTTGAAGAACGGGTGCATCACTGGGTGCAGGAAGCTACAGACACAGCGACGAAACTTGTTGATGAACACTGGGCCAGAATCCAGAAACTGGCAGCAATACTTGTCCAGTATGAGATAGTTGATGGTGCAGACCTGGAACGTATCATGAAGGATTGAGGGTTCTGTCTGCTGTTAAAAAAAACAAACCGGGTCTTCTCAGGTGCCTGAAAAGAATCCTGACCGGTCTGATCCTGACTATATTTTGGTATAAAGTTTAAATAAGTGTTTGGATAAACGCTATTTTTTCTGATAGACTGATACGGGGAGGTGAGGAAGAGTCGCCTCCTGTCGAAAAAAGTCACTTTTTGAAGGTTGCCTAAAGACTCTGATAACTCTGCGCTTCTGTGAGAGGTTTTTATAAATATTTCAGGTGCTATCATGAAAATTAAAAAAATACTTATTGTCGATAACGACCCGGTTTTCTTGAAATTAATGTCAACTTTTCTGGAAAAGAGAAGGTATGAAGTCAGGGCGGCTTATGATGGCATAACAGCTCTGGCAGTTCTGAAGGATTTTGATCCTGATCTTATTTTTAGTGACTGGATCATGCAGAATATTGGCGGAGAAAAACTCTGTAAGATGCTTCGAAATAGTCAGGAATATGATGAAACGTATATAGTGGTTATATCGTCGACCATCAGAGAAAATAAGATTAATGTCAAAAAACTTGGAATTAATGCATGCATTGCCAAGGGACCATTTAAGGAAACCAGCAAATGCATAGAAGGGTTATTGAATGATTTCGAAAGAGGTCAGAAAGTAATTGAGCAGCCAGTCGGTATTGAAAATTTATACAAAAGACAACTGACCCAGGAACTTCTGACAATAATTAAAAATAAGGATGTTGCATTAGATAATATTAAAGAAGGAATCCTTGAGATTACTGATAAAAACCGGGTAGTGTACACAAATAAATTTGCTACGGAAATGTTGTGTGTTCCCGAATATTCGCTCCTTTCAGCAAATATCTATGATGTGTTGGGGAAAGTAGTGGAAGAGGTCAGAGATTCAAAGATATATCGTGTTAATAATAAATACATATCTGTTAATTTTTATTCGATTAATAAATCGAATAAAACGAGCATAGTGGTTATTCATGATATTACGGAACAGAAGAAATATGAGGAAGGTTTAAAGGAAAGTGAAGAGCGTTACAGGGATTTATTTGAAAACTCGACAGATCTTATTCAGTGTTTTTCCGCGGACGGCAGTTTCATATACGTCAACAATTCGTGGAAAGAAACCCTGGGCTATAGCGATGAAGAGATAGATGATCTCAATGTCTTCCACCTGATAAAGCCGGACTGTATTGACGAGTGTATGAAGAAATTCACGCGGATCATGTCCGGAGAACAGATAGATCATATTGAGACGATTTTTATAGGAAAAGACGGCAGAGAAATACTCCTGGAAGGAAATGTAAACTGTAAGTTCGAAGGTGGGCTTCCCGTATCCACCCGTGGAATATTCAGAGATATTACGAAAAGAAAGGAGCTGGAAGAGAAATTACATAATTTATCTATTACAGATGAATTGACAGGTATACTAAACCGCCGCGGTTTCATTGCAATGGCGGAAAAACAGCTCAATATAGCGGAGAGGCACAAGAAGAAGTTATATTTCCTGTACGCGGATCTGGATAGTCTGAAAAAAATAAATGATGTTCACGGCCATAAGGCTGGAGACGAAGCAATACAGGCCTCAGCGGATGTGCTGAGTAAAACCTTTCGGAAGTCGGACATAATTGGCCGTCTTGGAGGAGACGAATTTTCTGTTCTTCAGGTGGAGACACCTCAGCGGCAAGATATTCAGCATACTCTTGACAGGCTGCAAAAAAATATTGATGACTATAATGCAAAGCATTCGAAGAATGATTGCATTCTTTCTCTGAGTGTCGGAACGGCGGAGTATGATCCTGATTGCCCGTTGTCTCTTGATGAACTTATGAGCAGGGCTGATCGATTGATGTATGAAGCAAAAAAGAAAAAGAATGAGCCTTCACGTTATGAGGAGCTTTCTGTTGTGTAGAAGATAAACTGATAAGGCTTTGGGGGAAGTGAAAATGAAAAATAAAGTTCTCCGTAAAGTACTTTTGTGTATTCTCGCTGCTGTTTTATGCCTGCCTCTTCTGGAACGCGTCACACGTGTGTCTGCCGCTGATCCCGCCGCACAAATAAAAATTGGTGTTCTGGCAAAACGTGGTGATCGTATTTGTCTTGAGAAATGGTCGCCAATGGCCAGATATCTCTCTGCTGTTCTCCCTGAGTACTCGTTTTCCATTGTGCCTCTTGATTTCAAAGAAATTGTCCCTGCAGTAGAACAGCAGGAGATTGATTTTGTACTTGCCAATTCTGCCATATATACCGGTTTGGAGATCCTGTATGGTGTGAGCCGCATTGCAACCATGAAAAATCTTTTGCATGGGCAGGGGGTTACAGAATTTGGCGGGACTGTTTTTTACAAGGCAGGCCGGAATGATATCAACACGTTAAAAGATCTGTCAGGCAAAAGTTTTATGGGGGTTGACAGGACTTCTTTTGGTGGTTGGCTTATGGCCTTGAGGGAATTTAAATTACAAAACATAAATCCGGATAAAGATTTTTCTGAACTGCTTTTTGGCGATACCCATGATAATGTTGTCTACGCTGTCTTGTCCGGGAAGGTCGATGCCGGAACGGTAAGAACAGATACCCTGGAACGGATGGCTGCCGAAAACAAAATCAGCTTGAATGATTTTAAAGTGATACCTTTCACCCGCCATGTCGACCCTGAACTTACAGAAGCTATAATCCACGAATCTCAATACAGGAAGTTTCCCTATCTGCTCTCAACGCATTTATACCCGGAGTGGCCTCTTGCAAAACTCAGGGGGACAGCAGATGAGGTTTCCAGGCAGATAGCCATCGCCCTGTATACTCTTCCGGCTGATTCAGAAGCAGCACAGGCAGCACAAATTTCAGGGTGGACTATTCCTTTG
>JACNJZ010000099.1 GCA_014382295.1 Candidatus Desulfobia pelagia
TAAAATCAGCGTCAGGATAGTATTACCGGCTATTCGCAGGCAGTCCAGATGGAGGTAGCTGCGGCAGATGCAGAAGAGCTTTCTTTGCAGGCAGTTGAGCTGAAATCAGCACTGCGGGGAATTAACAACGGGGAGGCTGAAAAGGCCCTTAAAAATTCAGTGGCCGGCCGCATCGGAACATATCTCGAAGGTGTCACTCAATATGCCGGTTTTGATTGGAGAACCAATATTGCTCTGGTCGGCGGATTTGCTGCAAAAGAGGTTATTGTCGCCACCCTCGGCACCGCATATTCCCTCGGCGAGGTGGATGCTGAGGATGCCGGATCGCTTTCAGACACCCTGGCCAAAGCACCAGGCTGGAATAAAATAGCAGCCCTTGCAGTTATTCTGTTTGTAATGTTCTACGCTCCCTGTTTTGTCACCGTCGTTTGTATTTCCAGGGAGACCGGGTCATGGAAATGGGGGTTGTTCTCCATGGCGTTTAACACAACGTTTGCCTTTATACTTTCCGTCAGCGTGTATCAGATTGGCATGCTGTTTTATGGTGTTCCATGATGAATCCCAATAATGAAAAATAGGTATTGTGTCTCTCTATTTCCCTATTTCCCCCCCAAACATAATTTTAGAGAATTACAACATGAGAAAAGCTATAAGTTTAGCCTTGATGGCTCTGGTTTTAAGCAGTACCGCTTGGGCTGCAGATAATATCACATTGGAAAAACAGATTCAGGAACTCATCCAGCAAAATAAGCTTTTGCAGGAACGCATTGTAAATTTGGAGAAAATTGTTGGCACTGTGGGGGTTGGGGAAATCTGCAAGATTACTGGAAAGGCTGTACAACCGGAAAAAGATCTTGCTCAACAGCCAAGTGGTGCGGCAGTTGATAGCATAACCGAAAGACTTCGTCAGGTTGAAAGGGTGATTGAAAAAAGTAAAACCGATATCTTGAAGGATGAAGTGGAATCGCCTTTGGGGCCTGGTAAATGTCGGGCTCAGCTTGGCGGCTTAATTGAACTGGAGGCATTCAGCAGAGATGATTTTGATAAATCGGAAACAAGCGATATCTCTTTGTCTACTGTACAATTCAGCCTAGACGCATATCCCACTGACTGGTCACATGGCCGGCTTGTTTTTCTGTACGAAGAGGGAGAGGGGGACGATCATGTTCTTGTCGATGAGGGAACAGTCACTCTTGGCAATATGGATACATTTCCTGCCACTGTTACCGTTGGTAAAAAATATCTGCCCTTTGGTTCATATCTCACTAGTACGATTTCCGATCCTTTGACTCTGGATCTGGGTGAAACATCGGACAGCGTTTTACAGGCGGATATTCAATTTTTAGGGTTTTATGGATCAGCGTATCTCTTTAATGGGGATATCAGCGAAAGAGGAGAAGATGATAAAATTGATGCATATGGCGCAGCGTTGGGACTTGCCAATGTGATTGAAGATTTTTCCTACGATATCGGGGTGGAATGGATAAGCAATATCGGCGATTCAGACGGCATTGGTGATCACCTCAGCGATACTGTGAATGGGGAAGTCGAAGACTATGTAGACGGTTTTTCAGCCCATCTCCTCATGGCCTATGGGCCTGTCAACTTCTTTGCCGAATATGTTGGTGCCCGGCAATCATTTAAAACCAGCGAATTGGAATTCAGAGGGAGAGGAGCTAAGCCAGAAGCCTGGGGTTTAGAGATGGGTTATAATATCACACTGCTGAACAGGGAGGCCTTATTTTCAGTAGGATATCATAGAACTGAAGAATCTCTGGCTCTTGGCCTGCCGGAAGAACGTTACCTGGTGGCTATGAGTCTTGGGATTTTCGATAATACAACCCTTTCATTTGAATGGGCCCATGATGAAGATTATGATGATGGAGATTTTTCGGCAACCTGTCTTGACGATGATGGTGCTATAATAAATTGTACTGGCAGCGATAGCGATGCGGAAACGGTGACCATGCAGATTGCTGTGGAATTTTAAACAAGTGAAGAGGGAAAATCGGGGACAAACATAATCAATGCATATTCATAATCTCGATAATTGGCAGCATGGCCATGATTTTGCCGTCATTCATGAAAAAGGAGAAAAACGAACCCTGCAAGTTCTTCTTCTCACTGCGGTCACCATGGTCGTTGAAATTGTGGCCGGACAGATTTTTGGCTCCATGGCCCTGCTGGCCGATGGCTGGCATATGGGTACCCATGTCGCTGCATTCTCGATTACCATTTTCGCATACCGGTATGCAAAACGACATGCAGACAACCCCAGCTATAGCTTTGGGACAGGGAAAGTAAGTGTTCTTGGTGGTTTTGCCAGTGCTGTTGCCTTGGTAGTAGTGGCTTTGATAATGGCAATGGAGTCAGTAAGCCGCTTGTTCAACCCCCAGGAAATACATTTCAATGAGGCAATCATCGTCGCCATTCTTGGCCTTATCATCAATCTGGTCAGCGCCTATTTATTGAAAGATCATCACAGTCATGACCATTCCCATGGTCATGAGCAGCATCACCACCACGATCATAACCTGAAGGCCGCCTATTTTCATGTTCTGGCAGATGCTTTAACTTCAGTTCTGGCAATATTGGCGCTTTTTACTGGAAAGTATATCGGCTGGAACTGGATGGACCCTGTTATGGGAATAGTCGGTTCTCTGGTAATTGCCCGCTGGTCCTATGGGCTCATAAAAGATACAAGTTCCATATTGCTGGACCAGAGTGTTGATGGTGAAAGAGAACAAAAGATAAAAGAAAAAATCGAAGCGGATGCAGATAACCGCGTAACCGATATCCATATATGGAAACTGGGATCTGCTGATTATTCAGCGGTCATATCGATAGTCACTCATTTTCCCAAGTCTCCTGATCATTATAAAAACTTACTGGCCGGGTTTGACATATCCCATCTGACAGTGGAGGTCAATCCCTGCCATGACGAGCCCTGTATTATCCCACCTTGAACTCCTGAATCCTGATCCGCATACCTATGTTTCTCATATGGTATGCATGGTTATCGCAGTGTTAACTGTTAAGACTTACCTTGATCGCTCCTCGACCCTCTGGAAAATTTTCAAATTATAACCCTGACAGCACATCTCAAAGTAGAAAAAAGAAATATTACCGGCGTCAAAATCTGCTTTTATCTGACAAGTCACCCCCACCCACCCCAAGCACTTTGTAGTCCTTGATTGTTCGTAATAGCTCCTTAACTTATTCATAAGTAAATAATTTTATAGACCAAAGATAAAGTCAGACTGGCCAATTCTGTGAGAGGTAAAATTATGAAGAAATCAATGATAAATAAATTTTTCTCTTTATGCTTGTGTGGATGGTTTTCACTGAATATCAGTGGGTGTTTCACAACTGCGACAAACATTGAGACTACTTCTGAATTGGAACAAGTAGGAAATGACTCCTCAGTAGTCTTTGGGCAAATTGAATGGTTAGAGAGTGGAAAAGAGAAGAAGATTGGAACAGGTTTTTTAACTATGTCTTTAGCGCCGCACCTAATAAAGTTGGAAGATAAGTCCCGCATCATAGGAGAAGTCAATGAAGGAGGACGTTTTGTCTGGTCCTTACAGCCAGGAACGTATCTAATTCACAAGATAGCCTATCGTGATATCTGGTCAGGAAACTATTTCTTTATCCCAAAGGTGGCATTTAGTGTACCTGATAAAGGAAAGGTATTTTACATTGGGACGCTTAGAGGTGAGTTCGAGCCTGAACGAGATTTTATAGGCGGGTTATCTGGCAAAGCAAAGTTCTCTATACAAGATGAAGATAGGGAGGATTTTCCTGATTTTCAATACAAGTTCAAAATCGTATCAAACGAAATTGAAAAGTCGTTAATGATTTACGATTCCGAGCTTCCTGAATCAATTGAAACAACAGCAGAATTCAATCTAGCTCTAGGCATAGTAAACGCCATTCTTTACGGTATATCACAGTAGCTGAACGCTAAAATACGAAAGGGAATAATGGAACGGTGTCGATTTGTTCATAAAAGCATAATAGATTGGTAAATTTTGGTCGGGAGCTTTAACTGGATATGTCTAGATGGAAATATTTATTTAATTGCTTATCAGCTATTATCGTCCTGTCCCTCCTGAATGCCTGTGTTCCTGGTGCTGCCTTAAGCCCCAGTCCTAAGACTTCGATTGAATATTTTCTTCCATAAAGTTTCTTAAGGCCAGAAAATGAAAGATATCTCGTCATCCCTTTCTGGAAAAAAAACCCGTTGGTATTTTATAATATTCATGATCAAAAAGTGGAGATTGTTTTTGGAGTCGGCTTCCTTGTGAGAACTGATGAGATTCCCGATTTGCATGAAAAAATCCCAAGGAAATTCGTAATCGGCATAGGCTCCCTTTTTGGCAACATTGGACGGGATTTCACTTTATATGGTGTTATCTTAATATCCGAATCTGAAGACACGATTTATGTTGCTGCTCAGTCTATACCTGGGGAAATATTTGGTATGAGATGGAGGGAGGCTATAGAAATATTCATCTGCGATTCTCAAAAAACAGTTCTTAAAAACATGCTCGACAAAGGTGTGGTAGACAGGGCCTTTTTAAAAGAATTATTTGAAAAGATGATCGAACCTCAATTAAACGCACATGATCCTCGAGCAAGGGACCTGTTGCAAATGTTCATTAAATCATCCTGTCCTTAGCTTGAAAATGATATGTTACGAGAATAAGAAAGTTGCCGATTTAAAGATTATATGTATAGAATAGCGTTTATCAACAATCCCGCTCAGTATAAGTAAATTCTGTGACAAGATTTATCATTACAGCAATATTCAAGCTTTAGGAATATATTCACGGCGGGACAATTGATAAACGCTATTCTATACATATTTAACTTTGCAGATCTGTCGTTTCGTTAAGTATACTCAGTATCTTTTTGCCACTCTGTGGCACTTGATTGTTCGTTATTCATACTTAAAATTAATAGATAAAGTTTAGGTTGATTAGCATGTAAATCTTACCCTTCACACGAAATCAGAATTATCTTTATTAGGAGGTTAGTTGTGATCAACTGGGATATTCTGAAGTTGCCAATTTAAGACCTCTAGAGAGGATTTTCTCTTTAGAGGTTTTCCCCTCTATTCTCTTCAAGCCTATTATACAGTTCATATCATTGCTTCTGGCAAAATATAACTACACATAAATACTTATCTTTCTTGTAAAATGGATAAGTTAAAATGACGAGGAGGTTCTTGAGATGAAAAAAGGTATTCTTGTTACATTTATTTTATTTTCTTTCTTAGTTGGTAATGCTTTTGGTGGTACTCCAAATATAGTTGGAGAATGGAATGGAGAAGGTAGTGCTATTTTTCCAGACGGTACAGTTATTGAATTAAATATTTACGGAGAAATTTTGGCCCAACATAATGGCCTGGCTACAGGTTACTTTTTGTTTTCATTTGCTGAAAACCCTGCCATAGAATTTCAAGCTGATTTTACAGGCTATATTGATAAAAGCAATAACCTGAAAGGCGTTATGAGTTCTGAAGGTTATGGTACCGGGATAGCAGATGCGAAATGGAGCGGAAATAAAATTGAGGGAGTTGCTTTAGATCTGGGAGATTTGAGTACAACTCATTTTACTGTCTTTAAGGAATAAGTATTCCGTATCTTCTTAATACAATGAAGATTAATGTCTATATTCGATGCTGACAAGTCTTCACTTATAGCAGCAAAAGGAGAAATAAATGAAAAGGTTTTTAGAATTTTTCTGTGCAATTTTGTTGAGTTCTTTTCTTGTATTGATGTCCTTAGCTACCCAAGCATCGGCAACCGTCACATTTTTCACAAACGAGGCTTCGTTCTACGCTCAAGTTCTTTCTTCAACCCTTATTGACTTCGAGGTCTATAGTTTTGGTTACCACTCAACCTTTGTTGACCGTGTTGTGACATTTAAAAGTGACGTCACAGTGTTGCAGCTCTTATCCGTCTCAGGATTCTCTCTTTCTTCTACGTTACTTGCTAAAGCGGGTACCC